>NZ_JASOLS010000002.1:0-215764 GCF_030215295.1 Corynebacterium sp. UMB6689
TGGTCGACCGACGATGCGAGGTCGGAATCAATCAAGGTCGGCGTACCTGCCGTGTCGGCGCCGACCTTTGCCAGAGAGGCCTGCGCCTCAGCATTAACGCCCTGCGCACGATGCTGTTCAGTGGTCTTTACTCCTGCAGAATGAATCTCCCAATCGGGCGCATGCTTCTTAGCTAGGGCAGCCGCCATCTGAGACTTGCCGCGGTTGGTATTGCAAAGAAATAGTACGGAGGTCATGCCACCCTACTGTAATCGTGTTGCGGTGTGCCAGTAGGAGACCAGAGCGCTAGTTCTTCTTCACCGCGTAATACACCGGCAGGGACTTCCAGTTGAAGGTCACGTCCTGGACGTTCTCCGACCACCCGCCGACCACGTTCGGGTAGAACAGCGGGATCGAAGGAAGGTCACGCAGCAGAAGCTCTTGCGCCTGGTTGTAGAGCTTCGCGGCTTCCTCCTCATTTGCGGCGCCGTTGGCCTTCACGATCAGCTCATCGAATTCCGGGTTGGAGTACTTCGAGTCGTTGGAAGCTACACCCGTGGTGAAGTTTGGCCCGAGGAAGTTGCCCATGGAGGGATAGTCGGCGAACCACGCCGTGCGGTAGGCACCGTCCATACGCTCGCTGCGGTAGGCATCGCGGAAGGACTTGAAGTCCGGGTAGGGGTTCCCCACGGCTTGAATTCCCAGCGTGTTGCTGATGTTGTTGGCTACGGCATCGGCCCAATCTTTGTTGTCGCCGTCGGTGTTGTAGTTAATGGGGAACGAGCCTTCAAAAGCACCGTACTTCTTATCGGCCTCCGCCCAGAGCTTCTTCGCCTCCTCCGGGTTATAGTCCAGGTTCTCCGAACCGGGCAGGCTGTCGTTGTAGCCATTCAGGACCGGGGAGGTGAACTCGCGGGCCGGTGTGCGGGTGCCGTGGAAGATGGTCTCCGCGATTTCCTCGCGGTTGATAGCCATCGAGATTGCCTTGCGGCGCAGCGCGCCTTCTTCCCCACTAAAGTGCGGGGTCTCCATGTGGATGGACATCTCCAGGTAGGTGGCAGCAGGCTTGGTTTCTTGGCGGTCCCCCAAGTCCTGTTCATAGCTTCCGAAGGCAGAGGACGGGATGGCTTCGAGGACATCGAGGTTATTCGCCAACAGGTCCATGTAGGCCGCGCTGGAATCAGCGTAGAAGGTGAACTCGATGCCGTCGTTCTGCGCGGCACGGTCACCCTTGTACTCTGGGTTCGGCTCGATGATCAGGTTCTGGTTGTGATTCCATTCCTTGATCTTGTAGGGACCGTTCGACACTGGGGATTCGCCAAAGCCCTGCGGGTCCTCCAGTGCGGCTGCGGGGACTGGGAAGTAAGCGTTGTAGCCCAAGCGGCTCGGAAAGTCGCTCTCCGGCTGGGTGAGCTCGATAGTGAAGGTGCGCTCATCGATGACCTTAAGGCCCTCCATCTCCTTGACGCCTTCCCCGTAGCCCTTGATGGAGGAGAAAAAGCTCTCGTTGAGCTGTTCGTTGGCCACCGCGTAATTCCACGTATCGACGAAGGTATCCGCAGTTACGGCAGAACCGTCGGAAAATTTCAGGTCGGGCTTGAGCGTGACCTTGTAGGTCTTCTCCCCTTCCTTGTCGATGGACTCCGCCATCTCGTTGTGCACGTTACCCTCGGCGTCGTAGTACACCAACCCGGAATACAGCATGTCGACGATGCGTCCGCCGCCGTTCTCATTCGTCATTGCGGGGATCAGGCCCTGCTGCGGCTCGGTGCCCAGAACTCGGACATAGTTGGAACCACCGGCGCTATCGGAGCTATCGCTTCCGCAGGCGGTCAGGGTAAAAGCAAGAGAGGCGGCGCCGATGACGCCGAGGAGCTTGCGCATGAGAGTCCTCCTGAAAGAGTCGACCAATTATTGTGTTACATAACACTAGAACGAATTTAACATGAGGTGCTTCACATAATTGCTTGAACACAAAAAGAACCTCAGGAGAGGACTCATCTGAGCCATCCTGAGGGTTCAGCCCGCGATCGTCCGGAAAGGCCGCTCTAGGGCCCAGCACAAGCTGGGCCCTATTACGACGCCCTCCTTAGTACAACGCGCTGGCCAGCTTCGTGCGTGCGGCGAGCACGCGCGAATCACCGGAATCAAAGAGCCCAAAAAGCTCCAAGAGTCGGGTCTTAAGCTGTTCTTTCTCATCCCCGGCGGTACGCTTCATGGCCTCGATGAGGCGCTCGAAGGCGCGGTCGGGAGCACCGGCAACCACCTCCGCGTCGGCGGCATCGAACTGCTTGGACACGTCCTCCGGGGCAGCATCCGCCGCAGCGATAGGATCCTCGCTGCGGTTAGCCGGGTCCAGGCGCTTGAGTAATAGCGTGGTGTCGCGGGCCTGCTTAATCTCCACGTTGTCTGGCTCGGCAGCCAGGATCTCCTCGTAGGTAGCAATAGCGGAATCGAAATCGCCGCGGTTGAGTGCGTCCTCAGCCAGGCTCAGGCGCGGATCCGCTGCTTCTTCCTCGGGGGTCTCCCCCGCCACATCTTGGTCAGGCAAGCCCTTGAGCTGGGGGCCGAGCTTGTCGACGATCGCCGCAACCCACTGCTCCAAGTTCTCACGTGGCTGCCCGCCCTCGAAATTGGTGACCGGCTGGCCTGCAGCGATGGCGACAGTGGTCGGCAGATTCTGCACGCCGAAGACCTGCGCCACCTGGGGAACGACATCGGCATTGATGTAGCCCACGATGAACTTCAGGCCACCGGCGGCCGCCATCTCCTCGAAGTCCTTCTTGAGCTGCTCGGAGGCAGGCGAGCGCGGCGAGCCGATCAAGGCGATAACAGGTACCTCGGCAGAGCGGCGCACCAGGTCATTCTCAAAGTTCTGCTCGGTGACCTCGAAGAAGGGCTGCACACCTGCCGAGGCACCAGTAGTGCCCTGTTCCTGTGCTTTCGCCTTGGCCTCCGCCTGCTGCTTGATGGCGCCCAGGTCGAGGGCTCCTCCTACGTACGGTCCAGTCACTTGTTCTCCTCCAGGTAACGGTTAACGGAATCTACTTTTTGGGTTATCTGCCCGCTCACGCCTTCGCGGATATCGGCCTTAATCACCAAGCTCGTGCGCGGCGACACGGCGCGTACGGCATCGGTGGCCTCCTTGATGACCGCGAAGACCTCGTCCCACTCACCTTCAATGATGGTGAACATGGAGTTGGTCTCATTAGGCAGGCCGGAGGCCCGGACAACACGCACGGCTTCGGCCACGGCCTCGGACATTTCAGCGCTTTCATCACCCACAACAGTGGGGGCTACGGAAAAGGCAACAATCATGCCCGCTATCCTACCGCCGGTCCCAGCAGTGCCGGTGCCAGTGGCGGCGGTCCTCACCGCGCCCACCGGTATCCCGTGGCCACGCCACGATATGCGCCACCCCGGGAGGGATGTTCTGATTGCAACCCGGGCACACGTAGTACTTCTGAGCAGCCGCGCTGCCGACGTGCCGCATAACGAAAGGCTCTCCATTAGTCCACCGCGGCCCGGGTACAGTCTGCGATCCGAGGAAAGCACTTCCATCGCGGGGCAATGAACGCGGCTCTTCGCGGATTCTACGATTGCGGCGTGGCACTAGAACAACCGCAGCTCGTTGGATTCGATGCCGCGCAGCTCCTGGTAATCCAGGACGACGCAACGGATGCCGCGGTCCTCCGCCAAGGTCCGTGCTTGGGGCTTGATTTCCTGCGCGGCGAAGACGCCATGCACG
Source organism: Corynebacterium sp. UMB6689 (assembly GCF_030215295.1). Taxonomy (NCBI): domain Bacteria; kingdom Bacillati; phylum Actinomycetota; class Actinomycetes; order Mycobacteriales; family Corynebacteriaceae; genus Corynebacterium; species Corynebacterium sp. UMB6689. The sequence goes on from NZ_JASOLS010000002.1 coordinate 3,728, forward strand.
GGTGCTAGCAGGTCATCGCGATTCAGCAACTCGAGGTAGCGCGAAAGCTGCTCGACTCCATCAATGCCCCCGCGGCGCTTGACCTCAACGGCGACAAACTCGTTCTTGGCATTCTTGGCCATGATGTCCACCGGCCCGATAGCCGTGGGGTACTCGCGACGCACTAGCGAGTACTTCTCTCCCAACGTTTCAATATGCTCGGCCAAGAGCTCCTGCAGGTGCGCTTCCACGCCATCCTTGACTAGGCCGGGATCTTCCCCCAGCTCCATAGTGATGTCCTGGTGGATCTCAGCAATGGTGATGCGTAGCTGCTCACCCTTCGGGTTCTCCACCAGCCACAGCTTTTCTCCTGTGTCTTCGCCATCGATATCCTCAATCGCCGACTCTTCAAAGGTGCATGGTGGTGTCATCCAGTTCAAAGGCTTGTAGGCGCGGTCATCCGCATGGATGGACACCGAACCATCGGCCTTGATAAGGATGAGCCGATCCGCCATCGGAAGGTGGGCGTCGAGGCGGCCGACGTAGTCTACGGAGCATTGGGCGATGACAAGACGCATGTCCTCTACCCTATCGTTGAGCGCTACTTCTTAGGTAAACGGGTAGCTCGCTGGCGCATCTGGTGATAGTCCAACTTTTCTTGGCGCTTCGAAGGGGCTGATTCGACCCACGCATTCAGGGCCATGATGCCCTGCGCATCCGAGGCAATCTCATAGTCCCTACCATCGATGCGAAGCTGGATGATTTGGTGATCCGAGGGCATAAAAGAAGCCTCGTCACCATCCATCGGGCGAGTCTTGCCCAATTCGATGTCGAGGCGATTGAAGCGCTTGTTGGCGCGCGGCATGACGGAGCGGAGCTTGAAGTAGTCCATATACTCGCCGTCATAGCGCACGAGACCATGACGCCAAGAATGAGAGTCCTTCGACGGTAGTTGGCGCAAAAGGATGCTCGTGCCGCGGGAGCGCACGGTGAAAAAGCGCACCGCCGCTAGGATGAGGAAAACCAGAACGACCAGTGCACACAGACCTAAAAGAATTGTTAGCCCCTGAAGCACCTGAGAATTCATGGAATGATGTCCTTCACAGCGAGTACGAAACGATGGATTGATTGTACCGCCGTTGACGGAAGCAACGCTAGTCCTTACCCAAGAACACGAAAGAACCCCACCCCCTCTTATCGAGGTTGTGGGGTTCCTAAGTGAGAGTGGGAAGGGCGGTCATTGCTGCCCGTCGTTTCCCTCTCCGCTCATCCGTTAGCTGTTGAGGCGGCGGGCGGCGCGCAACGCGGCGTCGCCACGAGACCTCGTCAGCTCGCGCTCAGACTTCAGGTCTTCCTGTGCCTGTGCTTCATCGACCTCAGAGGCCCAGATGGACCAATCAGCGAGGACGGTGATCTTGTTCTCGGACACGGAGAGGAAGCCACCCTGGACGGCAGCGACGAGACGATCGCCGTCCACCGGGTGGATGGTCACAACACCATTGTCGATCAACTGACCAACCATGGGCTCATGTCCAGGAAGCACGCCGATCTCACCCTCGGTGGTCTCAGCCGTCACCATGGTGGCCTTTCCGGTCCACAGCAGGCGCTCAACCGAAACCAATTCGGCGGTGATGTCAGCCATGTGCCTCTCCCTACTTCTTCTCGGTCAGCTTCTTGTACGCAGCCTCGACGTCGTCCAAGCCACCCAGGCCGTTGAAAGCCTGCTCCGGGTAGTGGTCGAATTCGCCGTTGCAGATGCGCTCGAAAGCGTCGATGGTATCGGCCAGCGGCACGTAGGAACCCGGCAGGCCGGTGAACTTCTCTGCGACGAAGAAGTTCTGGCCCAGGAAGCGCTCGATACGACGAGCACGCTGAACGGTGATCTTGTCTTCCTCAGACAGCTCGTCCATACCAAGGATGGCGATGATGTCCTGGAGCTCCTTGTTCTTCTGCAGAATACCGATGACACGCTGTGCCACCTCGTAGTGGCGCTCGCCCACGATGGACGGCTCCAGAATACGAGAGGTAGAGGTCAGCGGGTTCACTGCCGGGTAAATACCCTTCGAAGCAATACCACGGTCCAACTCGGTAGTGGCATCGAGGTGGGCGAAGGTGGTCGCCGGAGCCGGGTCGGTGTAGTCATCGGCCGGCACGTACACGGCCTGCAGGGAGGTAATGGACTTACCCTTGGTAGAGGTAATACGCTCCTGCAGCACACCCATCTCATCAGCCAGAGTCGGCTGGTAACCCACGGCGGAAGGCATGCGGCCCAGCAGGGTCGAGACCTCAGAACCGGCCTGGGTGAAACGGAAGATGTTGTCGATGAACAGCAGCACGTCCTGGTTCTGCACATCGCGGAAGTACTCCGCCATGGTCAGACCGGACAGAGCCACGCGCATACGGACTCCTGGCGGCTCGTCCATCTGGCCGAAGACAAGCGCGGTGTCCTGGAGAACGCCCATCTCTTCCATCTCGAGGAAGAGGTCGGTGCCCTCACGGGTGCGCTCGCCGACGCCGGCGAAGACGGAGGTACCGGAGAACTCGCGTGCGATACGAGTAATCATCTCCTGGATAAGAACGGTCTTACCCACACCTGCACCACCGAACAGGCCGATCTTGCCGCCCTTGACGTACGGGGTCAGCAGGTCGATGACCTTAATGCCGGTCTCCAGGATCTCGGTCTTACCTTCCAGCTGGTCGAATGCCGGCGGCTCGCGGTGGATACCCCACTGCTCGCCGTCGCGGCCCAGACCCGGCTGGTCAAGGCAGTCACCGAGGGCGTTGAAGACGTGGCCCTTGACCACATCGCCCACCGGGACGGAAATCGGCTTGCCGGTGTCGGTCACTGCGGCACCGCGGACAAGGCCGTCGGTCGGAGCCATGGACACGGCACGGACGAGGTTGTCACCGAGGTGCTGAGCGACCTCAAGGGTGACGGTCTTTGCAACAGCCTCGAGGGTCACCTCGACGGTCAGTGCGTTGTACAGTGCCGGCAGCCCGCCACGCGGAAACTCCACGTCGACGACCGGACCGATGACACGCACCACACGGCCGGCGGTAGCCGACGACTGTGTGTTCTGCTCTTGCAGAGCTGTAGTCATAATCTAGTCACTTTCTGCGCTTTCGGCGAGCGCCCCAGCGCCACCGACGATCTCTGTGATTTCTTGGGTAATCTGCGCCTGACGAGCCTGGTTGGCCACGCGCGAGAGGTCCTTGACCAGCTCGGTAGCGTTGTCGGTTGCAGACTTCATTGCGGTACGGCGTGCGGCGGACTCGGAGGCCGAGGACTCCAAGAACATCGCAAACAGGAGGCGAGAAACGTACTGCGGAAGCAACGCTTCCATCAGGGTGTCCGCATCCGGCTCGAAGTCGTAATCAGGAGTGATCTGATTATTCGGCTCGGCGTCGGAAAGCGCGGACTCACCCAGATTGTAGTCCTCTTCCTCGATAACCGGTACCACCGGCAGCAGCTGCTGCACACGCGCGGTCTGGGTCAGCATGGACTCGAACTCGGTGTACACAACGTGTACTTGGTCGAAACCGCGAACGGTCTCGCCCTCCACGTGAATACCCTCGCGGGTCTTGGCCTGGCCATTCGAACCGGCAACGAAGCCGTCGATAATGTGGCGGCGCACATCGTGCGTCTTTTCCCAGGTCGGATCCTGCGAGAATCCAGTCCAGCTGCCAGCGACCTCGGCCTCACGGAACTTGTAGAAGCCAACGCCCTTATTACCGGTGACGTAGCGGACGGTCTCGAAACCCTCGCTCTTCAGCAGGGCTTCCAGCTCGGCCGCCTTCTTGAAGATGTTGTTGTTGTAGCCACCGCACATACCGCGGTCAGAAGAGACCACGAGAATGGCGGCTACCTTGGCATCTTCGCGTTCCCGGAGCATCGGGTGATCCAGGGACGTGTGCGCCGCCAGCTTGTTGAGCACGCTGGACAGTTCACGTGCATAAGGCTGCGCCGCTTCTACCCTGGCCTGAGCCTTGGTAATGCGCGAGGTAGCAATGAGCTCCTGTGCCTTGGTGATCTTCTTGGTGGAATTGACGGACCGGATACGGTCACGCAGTTCACGAAGATTAGCCATGGTGTTCGCTCCTCCCTTCTTTTTCTAGACGGTTAATTCTTAGAGCGTGCGAAACTCTATTTGGCCGTCTTGCGGGAGACGTTGAGCTCGGTCTTGTTCACGTCATCCGCGGCGAGCGGGTCAACCGGCGCCTCGGTGCCGAGGTTGTGGCCCTCGGTGGTGCGGAAGGACGGAGTGAAGTCCTTAGCTGCTGCAACAAGTGCATCCTTGGACTCGTCGGTCAGAGCGGTGCCGCCCTGGATCTGCTCGAACACCTGCGGGGTTGCAGAGTTGAGGTGATCGTGCAGCTCCTTCTCGAAGCGGCGTACGTCCTCGACGGGAACGACGTCGAAGATGCCCTGGTCTGCGAGGAAGATGGATACCATCTGGTACTCGACAGGCTGCGGGGAGGACTCGGCCTGCTTGAGCAGCTCGACGAGGCGCTCACCGCGCTCCAGCTGAGCCTTGGAGGCCGGATCCAGGTCGGATGCGAAGGCCGCGAAGGCCTGCAGGTCACGGTAGGCAGCCAGCTCAAGACGCAGGTTACCGGCAACCTTCTTCATACCCTTGGTCTGTGCAGCACCACCAACACGGGAGACGGACACACCGACGTTAATTGCCGGACGGACGCCCTGGTTGAACAGGTCGGACTCCAGGAAGACCTGGCCGTCGGTAATAGAAATAACGTTGGTCGGAATGAAGGCGGAGACGTCGTTCGCCTTGGTCTCAATGATCGGCAGTGCGGTCATGGAACCTGCACCCATGTCGTCGGAGAGCTTTGCAGCACGCTCCAGCAGACGGGAGTGGAGGTAGAAGACGTCGCCCGGGTAAGCCTCGCGGCCCGGCGGACGGCGCAGCAGAAGGGAAATCGCACGGTAGGCCTCAGCCTGCTTGGTCAGATCATCGTAAATGATCAGGACGTGGTTGCCCTGGTACATCCAGTGCTGACCCAGAGCGGCACCGGAGAACGGTGCCAGCCACTTGAAGCCGGCGGCGTCGGATGCCGGAGCAGCCACGATGGTGGTGTACTCCAGAGCGCCGTGCTGCTCCAGGGTGTGGCGCACACCAGCGATGGTGGAGCCCTTCTGGCCGATGGCGACGTAGATGCAGCGAACCTGCTTGTTCTTGTCGCCAGATTCCCAGTTAGCCTTCTGGTTCAGGATGGTGTCGATACAGACAGCCGTCTTACCCGTCTTACGGTCACCAATGATCAACTGACGCTGACCGCGACCAATCGGGGTCATCGCGTCAATAGCCTTGATGCCGGTCTGCATCGGCTCTTCCACCGGCTGACGCTGCAGCACGGACGGTGCCTGCAGCTCGAGGACGCGGTCCTCTTCAGCGGTGATCGGGCCCATGCCGTCAATCGGCTGGCCCAGGGGGTTAATTACGCGGCCGAGGAATTCCTCGCCCACAGGGATGGAGAGAACCTCGCCGGTCCTCTTGACCTCGTCGCCTTCTTTCAGCGACTCGAAGTTGCCCAGGACCACGACACCGATGGAGTTGGTGTCAAGGTTCTGTGCGACGCCAATCACGCCGCCCGGGAACTCGAGCAGCTCATTCGCCATGACGGACGGCAGGCCCGAAACCTGCGCAATACCGTCAGCTGCCGAAATGACCACGCCGACCTCCTCACGGGAGGCCTCCGCGGAGTAGCTCGAGGTGTAGTTCGCAATCGCGCTACGGATCTCGTCGGAGGAGATCGTCAGCTCCGCCATGTTCTTCCTGCTCTCGGTAGTATCTTCCAGCAATTACTTAATCGTTTCTGTCGTTTCGGCTTATGCCATCTGCGCGCGAAGGCGGGCGATCTTGCCTGCCGTCGAGCCATCGATGACTTCATCGCCGACGCGGATGGTCATACCACCGAGGAGGCTGGTGTCAACCTCAGAGTGGATGGACATCGCACGACCATAAATTTTGCCCAGCTTTTCAGCGAGTGCTGCCCGCTGGCTATCGTTCAGCTCACCCGCAGTGGTCACGCGCGCGATGGTACGGCCCTGCAGCTTGGCTGCGGTGTCCGCCAAACCGGCGAGATCATCAATCGGGTTCTGCTCCGGGCGGCCAATGGCCTGCAGCGCGAGCGCCTCAGTAACCATCGTGACCTTGCCGTAGAGCACGCTTGCCAGCAGCCCGACCTTACGATCGGACGTAGCAGTACGGTCTGAAAGCAGCTGGGTCAGTTCGCCTTCTCGGTCAAGCACGCGCGACAGGGAGAAGAGCTCGTCTTCTACCTGGCCCAGCTTGCCCTCAAACTCAGCGCCACGCAGCAGTGCGCGGCGGCCGAGGATGATGAGGCCACGGGCGATATCACGCGGGCTCGACCACTGTGCGGCGGCGGCCTCCTGCAGCACCTGGAGTGCTACCGGGGTGACCTTCCCGCCGAAAAGGGTCTGGACCAGGGACTTGCGCTCCTCTGCGGTGGCGGCGTCGTCGGTCAGAGCGACGCGCAGTTCGCGGTCGCCGTCGAGGACGCGGACTACCTCGAAGAGGTCCTGGCCTGCCTGGGTAGCAGTCGCTACCGAGCGGTCGCTGGAGAGGAACTCATCCAGCTTGGACTCAGTGGTAGCGAGTGCTTCGCGGCTAGCTGCCTTCATCGTTGCCTACTTTCCGGCCGGTGCCACAGTGTCGAGCTCGGACAGGAAGTTATCAATCGTGGAGGACTGCTTGGTGGCGTCCGAAAGTTCGCCGCCGAGCAGCTTCTCTGCCAGGTTGATGGAGTTCTGCCCGATGTCGGAACGCAGCTCAGACACGACCTGTGCACGGGAAGCTTCAAGCTGCTTCTCGCCGGCGGTCAGGATGCGACGAGACTCTTCCTCTGCAGCTTCCTTAGCCTCTGCCTCGATCAGCTTGCCGCGCTCACGCGCCTGCTCACGAATCTCCGCAGCCTCTGCTCGAGCGTCAGCGAGCTGAGCATTGTACTTTTCCAGGGCGGCCTTTGCTTCGGCCTGCTGAGCCTCCGCACGCTTAAGGCCACCTTCGATCCGGTCTTCACGCTCCTGCAGCATCTTGTTGTATGCCGGAAGAACGAGCTTCCAGAACACAAGCAGGATGATGGCGAACGGAATGAGGGACCAGACCAAGTCGTACATCTTGGGCAGAAGGATGGAGTTACCGCTCTCCAGCGGCAGGTGCTCACTTCCCTCTGCTGCAAGGTAGTAAATGACGTTGTTCATGGGGCTCCGTTCTTAAAGTTCGATTTACTTTGTGTAAAGCGCTCTTTAGAACAGGAAGCCTGCAACGAGGCCAATCAGGGCGAGGGCCTCAACGAAGGCGATACCCAGGAACATGGTGGTACGCAGCTGACCAGCCATCTCCGGCTGGCGAGCCATGCCCTCGACGGTCTTGCCGACGAGGATACCGATGCCCAGACCCGGGCCGATGGTTGCGATGCCGTAGCCGATAGCACCGAGACCCTTGAGGGTGGACTCGTCAGCGGCCTGAGCAAGAATGATTTCGTTCATGATGAAAGTCGTTCCCTTTCAATGTTTTCCCACGGATTTGTCCGCGGGGGATGTGGTGGTTTTGGGGTATTTAGTTAACCGCGAGGTTCGCGTTGTTGTTAGTGCGAATCTGCATGCAGCGATAGTTCGATGTATACCGCCGTCAGCAGGGCAAAGATATATGCCTGCAGGAAAATGACGATAATTTCGTAAATCGTGAACAGAACCGCTGCGACCAGCGTCAGGCCACTCATGGCAGTCCAGCCGTTGAACTGGAAGAAGAAGAAGTTCGTTGCCGAGTACAACAGGACCAAAATGAGGTGGCCAGCCAGGAAGTTCGCCATCAGACGAAGAGCCAGCGTGACTGGACGCATGACAAACGTAGAGAAAGCCTCAATCGGCACAACAAGCACGTGCAGCAACGGCGGCAGGTTAGGAATAACCACCGAAGACTTGATGAACTTGCCGAAGCCAAAGCGCTTAGCACCGGCGTAGATCATGGCGATGTACGCGACGGCTGCCAGCACGATTGGCATACCAATACGAGCGTTCGGAGAGATGTTTAGAGCTGGAACAATAGTTGCTACGTTCCAGAACAAAACACCGAAGAAGATCGTGGCCAAGATCGGAAGGAATCGACGTCCTTCCTTACGGCCCAAGATGTCTTCTGCGATGTGAATTCGTACGAAGTCAATCGCATGCTCCGCTACGTTTTGCAATCCTTTAGGAACCAGCTTCGGGTTCCTAAAGGCGACAACAAAAAGGAGCACCAGAATGGCCGCCATGAACAGGCGAACCAGCATGATGCGATCCAAAGCGAACCAACCGTTGGCGAAATCGGCGAACAAGAGATCGACGACTTCACCATCATCGGTTACGTGCCCCGGGAAAAATTCTGGATCCAGTTCGGGTGCGTGAAACTCACCCTTCATGGCCAATGTCGTAACGCTCAGCGTTCTCTCCCGTGTTCGGGCCACACAGCTTGTCGAAGGCTATGTGGTGCGATGGACGTCTCAAGCTCTCTGCCCTGTCCACGGACTCCGTCGCACATCAGCGTAAACAGGGCAAGGATAAACCGTACTTTTTCGGGATAGCATGACGCTAACCCGCGGTAACCCGAAGAGAATGCTATCAGTTCGCCCTCAAGTTTTCGCACGTGGGGGCACCGTTGCGGACCTAAAGCCACAGCCCAGCACCAGAAAGCCTCATAAAAGGCCCGCATTCTGCCAAAACCCTGCTGAGTGTATTTGGTCACATACCCACGTTTTCCCACCTTGACGGGGGTAATGAGCAGGTTGAAAGACGTGTCTTACTACACAAAAAGCCACCCTCCCGGGGTCACCGGAAGCAGTGGCCTGTGATGAAGATCGAGGCACGCTAGGACACGTAGGTCACGTTGGAAGTAATCACACCCCAGACCTCGGTTCCCAGCGTCACCGCCAGCGCTAGCAACACAGTCACAAACAGCGCCATCGTGTCATAGAAGTCCAAGTCCTTAATCAGCAACAGCACCATGATGAGGATGACCACCTTGAGCAACCAGCCGCCGAGAACCACAGCCATCGTGGTCGAGGGAGTAGTCCGTGCGGTAAGGAGCACCGAAGCTGCGGTAAAGAGCACGAAGCCGCCTCCGATAGCAGCGCCGACGAGCACTCCCCAGATGCCGGGCAACCCACGAACGCCACCCCAGAGGGCCAGGGATGCGATGGTCACTACGACGAGGCCAATGGCTCCGAGGCGCAGGGCGCGCTTGAGGGGACGACGATGATCGTCATAGGGCGATAGCTCTTCGGAAGTCGTTGAATCAGTCACAGCCCCATACCCTACCTCAGGAGGGATCCGTTTCCAGCACCACGCTAGTCGAGCGCGGCCGGCGTCCAATCTTGCCCTGGCGCAGCGGAATCAAGGTCACGCCAAAGGCTACGAGGAGCGCAAAAACAGCGAGCACCACCGCGACAGGGGCTGGAACGATGGAGAAGGAAACCGCCCCGAAAGCCACCGCGGAGACCCACAAGTAGAGCACCAGAACGGTGCGGCGGTGCGTATGCCCCAGCGACAGCAGCCGGTGGTGGATATGCGCCTTATCGGCAGCGAAGGGCGAGCGCCCCTGCGAAACACGCCGAATGACCGCCCAGACAAGGTCTAGGACTGGAATAAAGACCGCAGCAACAACGACGATGACGGGTGACATCAGCGCCACGATGTCCACGGTGCCGTAGAGGGACATGTTGATCTTGCCGGATGCTGAGGTCGACGCCGCGGCGAGCAACAAACCAATCAGCATCGCTCCACTATCCCCCATGAAAATGCGGGAGGGCTCAAAATTATGCGGAAGGAATCCGGCACACACACCAACGAGTGCCGCCGCGATAATCGCCGGCGGATAGGCCGATACGGTACCGCCTTGGTCATGCAGAACAGTCAAGGAGAAGACCAGGATGGCCCCGCCGGCAATCATGCCCAGCCCAGCCGCCAAGCCGTCGAGGCCGTCGACGAAGTTGATGGCATTAATGAGCAGTACGGTAAAGAATGTGGTCAAGAGTGTTCCCTGGACCTGGTCCAGAATGACCGTGGTTCCATCACCAAAAGGCAGAAAGAGAAGCGTCCAGGTCAAGCCCAATCCGCTCATAATGGCTGCGGCAACGAGCTGCCCGATGAGTTTGACCAAAGCACTCAGTTCCAACAGGTCATCCACCACACCGACAACCACGATGGCGGCAGCGGACCAGAGTACAGCGTTCATCTCTGGCGTGACGGGCATAAACCCGCGAGTCAAGGCTGGAAGCTGGCCGGCGAGGTACACGGCGGCGGCAAACCCCGTAAACATCGCCACTCCGCCAAGCTGCGGGGTGGGCTGGGAGTGACTATCGCGCAGGCGTATCTCCGCCACCTGGCCACTGCGCACCAAAAAGGTGCGCACCAGTCCGGTGGTGAGGTAGGTAAACGCCGCGGCGACGAAGATCACCAACGCCAGCTCACGCAGCGGCACTCCGGTTCCAGCCACTGATGTCTCCTTAAGAGGATTGGGAGCCCGGGCGTGTGCGCAGGGACTCTGCAGACACTCCGATGACCTCGCCGATCTGCTCGGCGCTCAAAGCACCTTCGCGCAGCAGATACGGGTGTGAGCCGGACAGATCAATGATGGTGGAGGGCTTGCCCACCTCAGCTTCTCCCCCGTCGAGGTAGACCGTGACGGCCTTACCCAGCTGCTGCTTGGCAGCAATCGCAGTGGTCGGCGGAGTCTGTCCAGAGATATTCGCTGAGGACACCGCCATCGGGCCGACCTCGCGGAGGAGCTCGATTGCAATGGGGTGCAGGGGCATGCGCAGCATCACCGTGCCGCGGGTATCGCCCAGGTTCCACGGAAGCGAAGGCGCTTGCGGGACCACGATGGACAAACCACCCGGCCAGAAGGCCTCGATAAGCGTTTGTGCGGTGTCATCCAAAGTGGCGACAAGGCCTTTTACGGTGTCCCAGGATCCCACGAGCACCGGCACCGGCATGTCGGGGCCGCGGTGCTTGGTGGCCAGCAGGCTCGCAACGGCGTCATTATCGAAGGCGTCGCAGCCCAACCCGTAGAGCGTATCGGTGGGCATGACGACGAGCCGCCCTGACTTGGCAGCCTTGACGGCAAGGGCCATTCCTTCTTCGCGTTCTGCCGCGTCCGCACAGTTATAAATCTGTCCCTGCATTGGTCTCTCCTTTAATTCCGTTCCTATCGGCTTGTCGACCAATCTTCGACCAATCTACTGTACTCCCCGTTCGGCCGTGACAAAGCGGGCGGTGCCAGTCAGATCCTTAAGTACCTCGATGTGCGTGAACCCGCCATCCGCACGCAGGGCTTCTTGCACCTGTTCAGACGTGTCATCATCGTGTTCAATGCCCACCTTTCCGCCGGGGCGAAGCAGTGCGGCGATGGTCGGAATCATCTCTGTGATGGTCTCCATGCCGTCTGCTCCCCCAAACACCGCCTCGTGGGGGTCTTGGTAGACCTCCGGATCCAGGTCCGGGGTCTCGGGGACATAGGGCGGGTTGGTCAGCACGAGGTCGACGGTGCCGTGCAGCTCCGAAAGCACATATGGATCCGTCACGTCGCCCTGGATCAGCTGCACATCACGGTCATGACGTGCAACGTTGCGGCGGGTGTAGGCCAAGGCGGCGTCGGCAAGCTCCACTGCCCACACCTCGGCCTGCGGCACGTAGTGGGCGACGTACAACGCCAGTGCACCGGATCCGGCGCACAAATCCACGACGCGGGGAGGGTGCGCGTTAGTCTTCGTCTCCCACGAGTTAAGTTTCTTCGTCTCCCACGAGTTAAGTTTCTTCGTCTCCCACGAGTTAAGTTTCTTCAGAAACTTAACTCCCCAGTCGGCGAGCACCTCCGTCTCTGGGCGCGGGATGAACACACCGGGGCCGACCTCGAGTTCGAGGGGGCCAAACCACGCCGCTCCTAGGATGTGCTGGAGGGGCTCGCGCGCTTCACGACGCCCCACCAACGCCCCATATGCCACGTCAAAGCCGGGGATCGGAGCCTCGTTTAGCGGGATATCCATGTGGCCACAGTGAATGAGGTGGGCAGCCAACAGGCGCGCATCCCACTCGGGTGAGGGTACCCTGGCAGCGCGAAGGCGCTCCGTGGCATCACGAAGCGCCTCCTTATAGGTGTGAAAAGTCACCGTATCTAACCGTGCCTTAGCCTTCTAGCCTTCGGCCTCAAGGCGCTCCGCGCGCTCCTGGGCTTGCAGAGCTTCGATGAGATCCTGCATATCGCCGTCGAGCACGGAGTCAAGATTATTGGCCTTGTAACCAATGCGGTGATCGGTGATGCGGTTCTCCGGCCAGTTATAGGTGCGGATGCGCTCCGAGCGGTCCATGGTGCGCACCTGGGAGGCGCGCTGCTCGCCGGCCTCGGCCTCGCGGGCCTCGCGCTCCATCTGGTCCAGGCGAGCCTGCAGCACCTGCAGGGCACGCGCCTTGTTCTGAATCTGCGAGCGCTCCTTCTGACAGGTCACCACCAGGCCAGTGGGCAGGTGGGTAATACGCACAGCGGAGTCAGTGGTGTTCACGCCCTGACCACCCTTACCGGAGGAACGGTAAACGTCGACACGGATGTCCTTGTCATCGATATTGACGGAGTCGATCTCCTCCGGCTCCGGGTAGACCAGCACACCAGCAGCAGAGGTCTGGATGCGGCCCTGGGACTCGGTCACCGGCACGCGCTGTACACGGTGGACGCCGCCTTCAAACTTGAACACGCTCCACGCGCCATCGCGCGAGGGGGTCTTGGACTTGAAGGAGATGGACATATCCTTCACTCCGCCAAGGTCAGACTCGTTGAGGCCCAGGACCTCCCACTGGAAGCCTGCCTTGTCGGCGAAGCGCTCGTACATGCGGGCCAAGTCACCGGCGAAGAGCGCTGCCTCTTCGCCACCAGCACCGGCCTTGATCTCCATGATGATGTCCTCGGAGTCATGCTCATCGCGCGGGGCTAGGAGGTCCGCGAGTTGCTCCTCCAGCTGCACGACGAGCGGCTCGAGGCGGTCAACCTCAGACTGGAACTCGTGATCCTCGTAGGCCATCTCCTTGGCGTCGGCCAAATCCTGGCGGGCCTGCACCAGCTCTTCGTTGACGGCGACGATGGGGCGCAGCTCAGCGTAGCGCTTGGACAGCTTGCGGAATTGCGACTGATCCCCGGCTACGTCTGGGTCAGCCATCTGCATTTCGATGCCTTGGTACTCGGAGATGATGTCATCAACGAGGGAAACCTGGTTAGACATTACTTGTAGTCCTCCTCGTCCGTGTCTGCCGCCATGGGCGCGGACGAAGCGACCTGCATGAGGAACTCGCCGTTGGAGCGGGTCTTCTTGAGCTGCTTGATGAGCAAGTCAATGGCGGCGAAGGAGTCCAAGCCGGAGAGGATGCGGCGCAGTTTGGTCATGATGCGTGCCTCCTCCGGAACGAGCAGGAGCTCGTCCTTGCGGGTACCGGAGGGGTTGACGTCCACGGCCGGGAAGATGCGGCGCTCGGAGATAGCGCGGTCGAGCTTGAGCTCGGCGTTGCCGGTGCCCTTGAACTCCTCGAAGATGACAGTGTCACCGGTGGAGCCCGTCTCCACCATCGCGGTGGCGATGATGGTCAGCGAGCCGCCATTTTCGATGTTGCGGGCAGCGCCCAAGAAGCGCTTCGGCGGGTACAGGGCGTTGGAGTCCACACCACCGGACAGGATGCGGCCCGACGCCGGGGAGGAGTTGTTGTACGCACGGCCTAGGCGGGTGATGGAGTCGAGCAGAACGACGACGTCCTTGCCCTGCTCCACCAAGCGCTTGGCGCGCTCGATAGCCAGCTCCGCCACCGAGGTGTGCTCTGACGGAGGGCGGTCGAAGGTGGAGGCAATGACCTCACCGTTGACGCTGCGCTGCATGTCCGTGACCTCTTCGGGGCGCTCATCCACGAGGACCACCATGAGGTAGCACTCCGGGTTATTCGTGGCAATGGCGTTGGCGATGTTCTGCAGGATCGTCGTCTTACCGGCCTTCGGCGGGGAGACGATGAGCGCGCGCTGGCCCTTACCAATCGGCATGATGAGGTCGATGACGCGAGTGGTGAGGATCTTCGGGTCCGTCTCCAGGCGCAGACGCTGGTTCGGGTACAGCGGGGTGAGCTTGGCGAAGTCCGGGCGCTCCTTCGCGGTGGACGGATCCAAGCCGTTGACCGTGTCAACCTCCACCAGCTGGTTGTACTTGCGGCGGTTGCGGCCGTTGCCGTGGGTGTGGGTCGGGCCGGAAACTTTGACCTTGCCGGTCAGGGCGTCGCCTGAGCGCAGGCCAAGGCGGCGCACGAGGTTGTTGTTGACAAAGACATCGGAGCTCGCCGCGCGGTAGCCGGTGGTGCGCAGGAAGGCCACGTTGTTGTCCACGACCTCGAGGATGCCGCCGACTACCTGCACTTCATCGCCCTCGCGGATCTGCAGGTCATTGCCACCGTTACCGCCGCCATCGCGGTCACGCCCGCGGCGGTTGCGACGGTTACGGCGGTTACGGCGGCCTCCGCCGCCGTTGTTGTCATCATCGTTGCGGTGGTTATCGCGGCGGTTGTTGTTCTGGCCACCGCCGTTATTGCCGCCGTTATGACCGTTGCCACCGTTGCCGTGGTCACCGTTGTCGGAGTTCTTTCCGCCACGGGACTGGCTGTCCTCGGACTTGCCGTTGTTGTCCTCTGCGCCATTGTCATTCCCGTTGCCCTTGGACTCTCCGCGGGCCTCGCGCTCCTGACGGCGCGCACGGTTGCGGCGAGCACGGCGGGCCTGGGAGCGGGACTCGTAGCGCTGCTCGTCGTGGCCGTCCTTGTGCTCGGACTCCTGAGCACTGTCCTCACCCTTCTGGGAGTTCTCGGATTCCTGCTGTGGCTGGTCCTGTTTCTTCTTGTCCTGCTCCGGCTGCTCGGAGGCTTGGTCAGCAGCACCGGCGGGGCGCGAGGCCTTGCGGGCAGCGCGACGCGGCTGTGCGTCCTTAGCCTCGCCCTCGGCAGCAGCCTTTGCGCCGCGTGCCGGAACCTGGCCGGTGGTCAATGCAGTGATGAGGTCCCCCTTGCGCAGTCCAGAAACGCCGCGAAGTCCGCGCTCCGCAGCCAGCTTGCGCAATTCCGGCAGCTTCAGGGATGCGAGATCCTGTGCTGCGGTCTTGTCCGTATCGCTCACGGATATCCTTTCGTCGCTTCACCAACGCGCGCTGTCTTATCTGCCGCACCTGCACTGTGTGTGGTGCTGTTCCAAGCGGGCGTTGGAAGCCAGTGTGTAATTGAGATGGTCCACCGCCACCAGCGAGTTCACGCGACCGCGATCCCCGTGGGCGGTGGTTTTCTTTGGCTCTCCCCCCTCTCCGGCCCTGCGGTACGGAACATGAAGAACTCCTTGCAGAACTCCTGAAAAGTTCTCAAGGAAGCGGCCGCGGGTCAATCGCGGGGAGATATTTTAAGAAGGCGACTGCGAGCGTGTCTCTCCCCTCTCACCGTCGCGCACACCGTTGGACTGCCATGAGTTTTCACCACAGGTGTGTGCGCCGTAGAGGGAGCTCGGAGGTGCGGGGAAGGCCTTCCCCGCCAGTCGCCGACAACTATACCGCATCCTTCCACCGCGCTCACACTGACACGGCTAAAGTAGTGCGCATGCTCTCCACAATGCAGGATATCCCGCTGTCCCTCACTCGCATCCTGGAGTACGGTTCCACTGTCCACGGCCAAACCCAGGTGGTTACGTGGCACAGCGCCAATCCCGGCAATGAACGCGAAGAAACCACCTTCGCCGATATCGGCGCGCGCGCCGCTGCCTTCGCCCACGCCCTGCATGACACGCTCGGCATCACTGGCGATGAACGTGTGGGCTCCCTAATGTGGAACTGCGCCGAACACCTCGAAGTGCTTTTTGGCACCGCTTGCAAGGGGGCAGTATTTACCCCGCTCAACAAGCAGCTCATGAATGATCAGATCCGGCACATCATCAACCACGCTGAGGTCCGCGTCATCGTCGCGGATTGTCGCCTCGCCGAGCAACTGGCCCAGGTTCTAGAAGGCGTGGACTGCGTGCGTGCGGTGGTATTCACGGGTGTCGACAAGCCCAGCACCGCTCTGCCGGGCAACGTCGAGATTTATTGCTATGAGCAACTGCTGGATGGGCGCTCCACCGTGTATGACTGGCCGGTTCTGGATGAGCACACCGCCGCCGCACTGTGCTACTCCACCGGCACCACCGGTGCACCCAAGGGCGTGCTCTACTCCCACCGCGCCCTGTACTTGGAAGGTATGCAGCTGCGCTCCTCCGATTCCTTGTGCGTGACCCACGGGGAGACATTTCTGTGCTGCATCCCCATCTATCACGTGCTGAGCTGGGGAGTTCCCTTCGCGGCGTGGATGACGGGCACGCCGCTGGTGCTTCCCGACGCCGACGTCTCCCCCGCCACCCTGGCCAAAATCATCGCCGCAACCTCCCCGCGCGTGGCGCACGGTGTGCCCACCATTTGGATTCAACTCTTCGTTCACTACCTCAAGAACCCACCGGAGCGCATGACCCTGACGGAGATCTTCGCTGGCGGCTCTCCTGTGCCGCCGCAGCTCATCAAGAGCTGGGAAGAGCGCTACGGCGTGGACGTGGTCCACGTGTGGGGCATGGCGGAAACCACCACGGTGGGCACCGTGGCTCGCCCGCCTTCAGGCGCCTCGGGTGAGGCCCGCTGGGCCTACCGTATTTCCCAAGGGCGCTTCCCAGCCGCCCTGGAATACCGCGTGGTTAACGACGGCCACGTAGTCAACACGACGGACCGCAACGCCGGTGAGATTCAGGTCCGCGGCAACCTGGTTACTGGCGCCTACTACCACTCGCCCGCCTCGGAGGATGGCGGCGCTGCTCACGAGTTCCGCGGGAAAGACGTCGAGGACGCGGCTTCCAAGTTCACGGCGGACGGCTGGCTACGCACCGGCGACGTCGGCTTCGTCACCGAGGATGGCTTCCTTACCGTGGAAGACCGAGCACGCGATGTCATTCGCTCCGGTGGTGAGTGGATTTATTCCGTGCAGTTGGAGAACCTCATCATGGCCAACCCGGTGGTACTCGAATGCGCCGTCATTGGCTACCCCGACAAACAGTGGGTCGAGCGCCCGCTGGCTGTCACCGTGCTCGCCGCAGATATCAGCCCCACGATTGAGACCGCCGAGCGCCTGCGCAATGGAATGCGCTCTGAGCTGCCCTCCTGGATGCTGCCGGAGTACTGGACCTTCGTGAAATCCATCGATAAAACCTCGGTGGGCAAGTTCGATAAGAAGGACCTGCGCGCCCACCTTGCGGAGGGCGAATACAACATCATCCGTCTCAAGGGCCCGGGTGAGGCGCAGCGCCTCGATGCCGAAGAAGGCGACGGGGAAGCTTAGTCCCCTCCTATTCATTTGGCGCGCTTCGATCTAGACTTGCCAGCAATGTCCGCCCAGCCATCCCAGCCTTCGCCACGCACCTCCGTCCCGCTGACTCTGCCATTGCCGCGTGTACGGGGAGCGGGGACGCTGCCCACGGACCTGCCGGCACCAGGAACCGAGGGCCGCCGTACACTCGTGGATCGCTACGGCCGCCAGGCCCGCGACCTGCGCGTTTCTCTGACGGATCGCTGCAACCTGCGCTGCACCTACTGCATGCCCGCCGAAGGTTATGAGTGGCTGCCCACCGAACACACGCTCAGCGATGAAGAGACCATCCGGCTGATCCGCCTCGCAGTGGACAAGCTCGGCATCCAGCAGGTGCGCTTCACCGGTGGCGAGCCCCTTCTTCGCGGCTCCTTAGAGAAAATCATCGCCGCCACAAAAGCGCTCACTACCGATGAGGGCCGCCCTCCTACTGTTGCTCTCACCACCAACGGGCTGGGCTTGGATAAACGCCTGCCGGGGCTGCAGCGCGCCCGGCTGGACCGCGTCAATATCTCCCTGGACACGCTCGATCCGGAGCTCTATGCCCAGCTCACCCGACGCGACCGCCTGGCAGATGCGCTCACATCCATCGATGCCGCGCTGGCCGCCGACATGGATCCGGTCAAGGTCAATGCTGTCATCATGCCAGGCGTCAACGAATCCGCCATCCTGCCGTTGGCCCGTTTTTGTTTAGAGCGCGGCGCGCAGCTTCGTTTCATTGAGCAGATGCCGCTGGGCCCACGGGAGAAGTGGACGCGTTCCCAGATGGTCACCGCGGAGGACATCTTGGCACGCTTGGCCGAAGACTTCGAGCTCACCCCGGCTAAGAAACCCCGCGGCTCCGCGCCGGCTGCACTGTGGTCCGCGGTCTCGCGCGATGGCTCCCTCCCCACAGGACACATCGGGGTGATCGCCTCCGTGACGCGGCCCTTCTGCGGGGATTGCGACCGCACGCGCCTGACCGCAGACGGCGCGGTGCGCAATTGCCTCTTCGGCAACTCGGAAACCTCCTTGCGCGACCTCATGCGGGCCGGTGCCAGCGATGCGGAGCTCGCCACCGCGTGGGCGGGTGAAATGTGGAGGAAATTACCGGGCCATGGGGTCGATGATGAAGGTTTCCTCCAACCAGATCGCCCGATGTCCGCCATCGGCGGCTAGATTGGGTGCAATGACAAGCACTGGGACTGACTTAAGTATCGAGGAGTATTTCGACCGCCTCCACGCGCTGGTCCGCGCCCTGCCTGCGGAGCATGTCCCACTCTCGCAGGGTCACGTATTGGCTGAGCCCCTCGTCGCCCGCCTGCCCCTGCCAGCGCAAGATAATTCCGCGATGGATGGTTTCCTCATTCCTCAGCCCTCCTCACCCGACAGCCTCACCGTTCCTTTCACTCTGCCCATCGTGGGTGATGTGCCTGCCGGCGCGTCTGCCCAGGCCCCGCAGCCCGGCACTGCGCTGCGCATCATGACCGGTGGTGCAGTACCCGCGGGCTTTGATGGTCTGGTCATCCCTGTGGAGGACACCGATATTCCGCCAGGCCCCGGGCCGCTGCCCGAGACCGTTACGGTGCACCGACTTCCCGAGCGCAACCACATCCGGCGGCGCGGCTCCCACATCGAGGCCGGGCACCAACTAGCCGGTGCCGCCACGCTGGTCGACGCCTCCCTCATCGCCGCCGCCATTTCTGCCGGGGTCAGCACCGCCGTGGTCCACCGCATCCCGCGAGTGAGCATTATCGCCACGGGCGAGGAGCTGCGCAACGGCCAGCTCCCGGATTCCAATGGGCCGATGCTCGAAGCACTCATGAGTGCCACCGGGCCCGTTGACATCACCCGCACGGTATGTGGCGATTCACCCGTTGAGCTGCGCCGCCGCTTCGACAAGGCTGCCGCAGAATCCGATCTCATCGTCACCACCGGCGGGGTATCCGCAGGCGCTTTTGACGTGGTTCGCGCGGTCGTTGAGGATACTGTGGAGCGCGGCTCTTATTGGTTCGGGCACGTCAACCAACGCCCCGGCGCGCCGCAGGGCCACGCGCTGTGGAACGGCGTTCCCGTGGTGTGTTTGCCGGGCAACCCGGTGGCGGCGTTCGTCTCCGTGCATCTCTACCTCACCCCGCTTCTGCGTTCCTTGCGCGGCCTTCCCCGCCCCACCGGAGTTTTAGACCGGCCGCATCTGACGGCTGTCGCCCGGGCCGACTTCCCGCATCCGCACCGCCCGCTGATTCAGCCGTGCTCAATTGCTCTGGAGGGAAGCATTACCGCCTCTCCGCCGCCTGGTCCACGCATGCGCAGCCACCACGTTGCAGCACTGCCGGGCACGCAAGGTTTCGCGCTGCTGACGAGCTCCGTCACCGCAGGGGAGCAACTTACCGTCTACCCCTACTAGATTCAGGGTCTCCCCTTCTACAGCCCCCACCCCTCCGTTGCTGCCAAAGATCGCGCCTCAGAAACGCGGATCGGCCCACTCTTCGTCAGCTAGGCTAGGTCCACCGGAGGAAAGGACCCGCTGCAACAATGAAGTTCACTCATCTTAATGAGGCCGGCTCCGCCTACATGGTGGACGTGACCGATAAGAAGCCCACTGTGCGCACCGCCACCGCCCAAGGCGAAGTGGCATGCTCGCCGGAGGTCCTCACCGCACTGCGGGAGGGAGCCGTGCCGAAGGGCGACGTGCTTGCGGTTGCTCGAGTGGCCGGTATTGCGGCGGCGAAGAAGGTCCCGGATCTCCTGCCGCTGGCCCACACCATTGGTGTGCATGGCTGCGCAGTGGACATAGACCTGCGCGAAGACCACGTCTTCATCGAAGCCACCGTGCGCACCGCCGACCGCACCGGCGTAGAAATGGAGGCGCTGACCGCGGTGAACGTCGCCGCCCTAGCGCTCATCGACATGGTCAAAGGTGTGGATCGCTCCGCTTATATCCGGCGCTGCGGCATCACCGCGAAGTCCGGCGGTCGCTCGGGTGATTGGTCCCGTGAGCTGCCCGGCGCGGAAGGATAGAGAACAATGCCAGGTGTCATTGTTTTGGCGGGCGGACGCGGCACACGCATGGGTGGTGTGGACAAGGCAAGTATCACTCTCGCCGGTGAGCGCCTTATCGACCGCCTCCTGCGCCAGTTGCCCTATGACGCGCCGGTGGCGGTTGTCTCGCCCTACCACTTAGGCATGCCTCAAGTATGTGAAAAGCCCCTCTTTGGCGGGCCTGCCGCGGGAATCGCCGCGGGCCATGCCGCGTTGGTCGGCTCCTCAGAGTCCACCACCGCCATCTTTGCCGTCGATGCCCCGGATTCCCCACAGATGCTCCCCGCACTCGAGGTGGCTTTGGCAAGCTCCGGCGCTGATGTCGCGGTAGCCACACTTGATGGGCTGTCGCAGCCGCTGTGTGCACTGTGGCGCACCGAGTCCCTCGCCCGCGCTCTGAATGAGCTCGGCAATCCCCGCAATAAGTCAGTCATGCGCTTACTCGGACTCGCGAAGAACATCACCGAGATCGAAGGCACCGCCGCAGTGCACGATATAGATACCCTGGACGAGCTTCGCGAACGGCGCGAGCGGCGAGCTATTCAACGATGATCTGGCCGTGCTGGCCCTTCTCTGCGTTCGTCATGAGGTGGTTCACAAAGGAGTAGGTCCCCGGCTCGTTGAAGGTCATCTCCACGAATCCGCCCTGGGCGGGCAAGAGGTCCAGCGCCTGGGATCCGGAATCCTTCGCGTCCTTAATCAGGTAGGCGCCTTCCTTGTACACGGTGTCGAATTGCTCGCCCACAACGTGGAAGCTCAGAGGCAAATCCGGGCCGAGGTTAACCAGCCAGATACGCACGGTATCGCCCACCTTGGCGCGCAGCGGTGCTAAGCCCTCGTCGTATTGATTGGGATAGTAGTTGAAGGCGGCGAGGTCATAGTCGCCATTGCTGACTCGCTGCGCATCCGCACCTTCAGCTTCCCTGCCCGCGGTGGCGAGGAAAACCTCGCTTGCCGTCATGACGTACTCCGCGTCAACGTCCCCCAGTGCATCCTCACCACGCGGATCGATAATGACTGCTCCTGCCATGCCGTTGGCAATGTGTAGACTCATCGGCATCGTTGAGCAGTGATACATCCAGATGCCTGCCCGGTGCGCGACAAATTCGTATGTCAGCGACTCGCCCGGCTGAATCGTCTTCATGTTCTTATCTGGGTTGACTTCACCAGCGTGAAAATCCACCGAGTGCCCCATCGAGCCCTCGTTCTTGATGGTGATACGAAATCGGTCCCCGACCTTGCCGCGCAGGGTTGGTCCGGGTGCCTGCCCGTTGAAGAGCCACCGGGTTTGGCGCACTCCTGGGGCGACCTCAGCCTCCTCTTCTGTCATCACCCAGGTCTCCTCGTGAAGGTCGCCTTCCGCGGGAGCAAGGGAGGCACCGACGGCGTCGAAGCCCTCGCGTGCCGCCATGCGCTCGGCTGCTGAGGGCACCGTCGCCGGGGCACCAGCAGAGCCCGTGCTTGGCGACGCCCCCGCATGCTCATGGTCCCCAGATGCTGGCTCGTCGACGTTGACCATAAACGTCATCCCCTGCATTTTGTGCCCGGCGATCGTGCAATAGCCTTCCACGGATTCATCGATGATCCCAGCATCCAGCTGCACGGTCTCACCTGGTTCTACCCTTCCGGTTTCCTCACGTCCGATCTTCAAGTCATGGACCTGGTCGCCCGTGTTATGAAAATTCACCACCAGGTGGCTGCCCGCAGCCACGTTAATAGAGGACGGAACAAAGGCCATGCCGTCGACAGAGACATCCACAGTGACGGCATCGGCGGAAGCTACCAGCGCCGGATCTTGTTTCCCCATCCGCGAATTGGTCACTGCCAGTGCAATGACCGCCACCAAGGCAACAATGATGATGAGCCAGGATGCCCACTGCTTCTCAGATTGCTCCTTTTTAACGGGCACGCTTGACATGAACTTCTCCTTGAGATGACGAGACGGCCCACACTAGGGCCGCACAATTGGCGATGAGGCCTAGCCCCATCATGATAAGCCCGGCGAAGGACACGCTAGTAATGCCAGTGAGGCTCAGCACGCCGCCAAGGTTGATGAGCGCTACGCGCACGAACCCTGGAAGGTGGCCTCGCGCGGGATGAGCAGCCCCGGCCAGGATGGGCAGCATGTGGTGGAGTACCCCGGTCACGAGCTGCAGGAGGCCGGCGCCGACGAATGTGGGCATCAGGAGTAACGTCACCGCGCGCGGGTAGGCCCCGGCGAGAGTGGCCGCCGCGTCACCGGCACACAGTGCCAGCATCCATACCAGTCCCGCCATCGCGGACACGCTTGCCGTGGTCTTCACGCCACCAAGCGCACCGGCAAGTACTGGCTGAATGATGAACACAGCGGCAAGGACGGTGAGTAGCTGCGCCATGCCGGCGGCGCGGGTGAGCCCGGAGGCGTCGGCAAGCATGGCCACCCCCAGCCCCACGCAATGCACGGTCAATGCTCGACCACACCGGGCCCGGGCGGCTGATGAAATTGGCGTTCGGGTCAAGGTGGGAAGCAGCGTGACGACGGTGCCCACGATGGTCAGCAGTGCAAACCCCCACACCATGCCGCGTGAATGCGCCGCCACCAACAGCGAGTAATTACCCACCCCGTGCGCAGCCAGGATAACCAACAGCACAGAGACCACCATGAAGCACGCCGCGGCCAGATAAAAGGGCACGGTGACTGCAAAAGAGCCAGAAAGAGAGCCTCGAAGCTTAGACCACAACGCCCACAGGTGCCACGTGACTGCGACGATGACGAGTGAGGAGCCAATATCCGCGAGCATTCCCCAGTCGTAGCCTGCGCGGTCGACGAGCAACAGGACCAGACCTACCTGCACTAGGCCCACCCGTGTGCCCACCCCGCGGAACCCGACGGCTGGGGTGCGGGTCAGCGCCTCCGTGAAGTGGGTGCTGAATACGAGGATCGCGGTGGTCAGCGCTCCGAGGGTAAACGGATGGATGAGATCCCACCACACGACGGGTGCTCCCAGATAACTCGCCACGGTGATTCCCACGCCCACCGCGATCCACAAGGCCACGAGGCTAAAGGCAATGGTGTGCCAGCGCCGGCGAGCTGCCAAGGAGACGTCACGTAGAGGCACGTCTGACATTTTTATTTGCACGGATATAATCGTAGTAAATTGGTTGCACGGGCAGCAACGCCAGCTCTCCCTAGAAAATCGAAACGGAAAAGATCAATGAACTTGCCGCTTATCGACGCCTCCAAGGGCCACGACATCCCCACCCTCAACGCCTCCGAAATCCCTCACGCAGTGCGCCACGGCGCCATCCATGGGGCACTCGGCACCCTCAACGTGGGCGAAGCCATGATCCTCATTGCCCCGCACGACCCACTTCCGCTGCTCAAAGAGGTGGACCAGCGGGAGGAGGTTTTCGCTCGCGAGTATCTTAAGAAAGAACCACAAGACGTCCACATCAAATTCACGCGAACCGCCTAAAGCTTCCGTAAGCTGACTGACCATGCACCTCGCAAAGATTGCAATCCCCGTCATCGCCGCCGCGCTGACTGTTGCCGGTTGCGCCTCTGATTCCACAGAACCCTTGCAGGTGTTTGCTGCATCCTCGACAAGAGTGTTGAATGACGAGCTTGCTAGCGCCTCCGGGACTCCCCTGGCCTTCAACAACGGCGGCTCTTCTGCTTTGGTGCAGCAAGTCGATGAGGGAGCGCCCGCAGACCTTCTCCTCACTGCTTCTCGGGAGACCATGGAGAATGCACTCGCTCAGGGCAGCGTGGAGACGCCCGTGGCCTTAGCCAGCAACGTCATGGTTATGGTCGTGCCGAAAGGTAATCCTCAAGGTCTTCGCTCTGCAGCAGACCTGGAGCCCTCGGCACGCCTAGTTCTCTGTGACCCGAGCGTGCCTTGCGGAGCCATTTCCACGCGCATTATAGAGGCCAATGGCTGGCATCTGTACGCATCATCTTTGGAGAGCCAAGTCGCTGATGTCCTGGGAAAGGTTGCCTCCGGTGAAGCGGACGCCGGGTGGGTCTATTCCACCGACGCCGCCGCCAACGAGGACGTCGAGGCCATTCCGCTCGCCCACGCGGAAAACTTCCGCAATGAGATCATGGGCGCTGTGGTGGCTTCTTCATCCCGGCATGAAGAAGCCCAAGAAGTCCTCTCGCTTCTCGCGTCGGATTTTGACAGCACCTGGGAACAATTCGGCTTCACTCCGGTGAACTAGGTGTCGGGCATGATTCTGCGCGAACAGCGCCCACGAGCCCCTTGGCCGGTCATCGCCGCCGGCGCATTGGCAGCTATCTACATTCTCGCCCCAGTCCTCGCCTTGGGAGTGCGGGTGCCCTGGGGGCAACTCTCGGACACGCTAAGCTCGCCGATGACCCAGGATCTTCTCCGCGTCAGCCTGTCCGCGGCGGCGTGGTCTACAGTGCTGTCCACGTTGCTGGGCACTTGCTTGGCGCTGTGGCTGCAACAGCTACACCGCGTCTCCCACCTGGTGAGGCTGGTGGTCTACCTCCCCTTGGCCATGCCTCCCGTCGTGGGCGGCTTGGCTCTCACTGCGCTGCTGGGGCGCCGTGGGCTGCTTGGTCCTGTTCTGGAGCAGGCTGGACTGCACGTGTCTTTCGCCTTCCCGGGTGTCGTGGCAGCCCATGTCTTCGTCACGCTTCCCTTCGCGGTGGTGGCGGTGGACTCCGCGCTGCGGCAACTCGATCCTGAGGTCATCGCCAGCGCGCGCGGCATCGGCTTAGGAGCGGGAACCATCCTTCGGCGCATCATTCTCCCAGCCATCCGCCCCGCTGTGTTCACCGGTGGTGCGCTGGCTTTCGCCCGCTCACTGGGTGAATTCGGAACAACTATCACCTTCGCCGGTTCCCTGCCCGGCTCGACCCGAACCATGCCGAGCGGAATCTACCTAGAGCGCGAGGTCAGCGCGGACAATGCCTATGCCCTTTCCGCCGTGCTTATTGGAATAGCCATCCTTGCGCTCACCGCCGCCGGACTGCCCCTGTTGCTGCGGCGTCGCCGCGAGCCGAAGGTGCGCATGCTCAAGCCGATGGATCCTGCGGCACTTCGCACTGCCACCACCCCTGTGGACTCAGCCCACGATCTTTCCGTAACTATCGGCAACGCCACCACCACGTTCCGGGGCGGGCGCATGACCGCGGTGGTCGGGCCCAACGGTGCCGGAAAGACCACGCTTCTGCGTTTCATTAGCGGGCGACTCCAAGGGGCACACACCAACGCCGAACGCGTGATCATGCTTTCTCAAAACCCTGGGCTGCCGCCCACTGCCACCGTGGCTCAAGCGTTGACGATGGTGACCAAAGACCCGCAAAGGACCAAAGAGTTGATCAACGCCGCCGGACTGCAAGAGCTGGGCCATGTATCCGAGCTTTCCGGTGGTCAAGCCGCACAGGTTGCCCTCCTCCGCGCGCTGGCGGCGCGCCCGGCGGTATTGGTTGCGGATGAGCCCTTTGCCGCCATGGACGTAGAATCCGCCGCGCGTTGGCGCCACTTATTGCGCCTTTCAGCCGCTGACCGTACCACGGTCATCGTCACCCACAGCCGCGTGGACCTCGACACGCTGGCGGACGACATCCTGGTGATGGAAGCCGGCAACATCATCTCTCAAGGCTCCGCGGAGCGCCTACTGGAACGGCCCCCGTCCCGTTTTATGGCAGAGCTGGCGGGCGTCAATGTGCTTCGCGGCTACCATCAGAATGATGCATTTCAGCCAGCTCGCAACGGCGAGCACTGGGCGGCCTTTCACCAGTCTGCGCTGCGCTTCGACCCCGCTGGCGCACTGAGCGCAACCATTGTGGCCGATCTGGGCAAAACCACCCTTATTGACATTGACGGCCAACGGCTCACAGTGGGCGAGCCAGCAGGCAACAATGCTCCCAGCGACGAGGTCTCCGTGGCCCTCGACGCCACCGCCCTCACGGTCTACACCCGTACTTAATCCATGGGATTTTACCCACGTCGTCACGCAGATCGTGGTGCCTCTGAGCACCGCAGTGGAAGAGAATCAGGACCTCGGATGTAGAATCCTTCTAGAGTTTTTCAAGGAGTCACAGTTCATGTCCGCATTTGCTACGCCTAGCCCCCGCTCCTCCAGCGAGCTGTTTCCTGACACGATGAAGCTCTCCCCCAAGCAGCGCGACGTCCTCTCGGCCTTACAGAAATTCCCGCAAGGAGCACGGGCTGCCGAGATTGCGAAGAAGATGGGCATGCATGTCAACACCGCGCGCGGCCACCTGGATGAGCTCGTTCGCGCTGGCGCGGTGCGAGTAGTTACTGCTCCGGCGAAGGGGCGCGGACGCCCCTCACTGATCTTTCAAGTGCGGGTGCCGGACAACCGTTCAGTGGCGGAGGAATACGTCACGCTGATCAGCGTGCTTATCACAGCGCTGGCGGAAAAAGACCAGCTCAACGATTATTCCTCCGATCAGGCGCGGGAGCTTGGCCGCGAATGGGCCAAAACTGCGGCCACCAGCCATGGTGCTGAGGCACTCGGCTCGCTTTATCGGATGATGCGCGATATGGGCTTTGACCCGGTAACCTCGTCTGATCACTTCAACGAGGAGGGCCGCACTGATGTGGAGCTACACGCTTGCCCATTTGTCAGCGCCGGTGTGGAGCCCTCCCCCTTCGTCTGCGCCATCCACGATGGCTACTTGGAGCAGGCGGCTGCCGATTCCGGTGGGAGGTTAAGCCTGAAGCTGATCCCGAAGTCCGGAAACGGCGTGTGCCGAATCAACGTGGAAAAGGAGGCTAGCTAGCCTAACCGCGCTCGACGGAAACCGGCCCGGCGACCTCCAGCTCCAGCACGCGCAGGTTCTGTCCGCGGGCATCCTCGAGGATCTCTTCCTCGATGGGCTCGGTGTGCAAGACCATGACGGTGGGGCCAGCACCGGACAGGTAGGCGGCATAGCCGCGGTTGCGCAGGCGGTTGACCCACTCCGCGGTCACCGGCAGGACATCAGCGCGATAAGGCTGGTGCAGACGGTCGCGGGTGCCTTCCCACAGCAGGTCCGGATAGGCGGTCAACGCCGCCACGTTCACCGCAGTACGGGAGACGTTGAAGGCGGCATCGGCGTGCGTGACGTGCGAGGGAAGCACGCGGCGCACCGCCTGGGTTGATGCATGGAAGTCCGGGACCAAGGCCGTGGCCTTGATAGTCGGGTGCACGTCTAAGGTGGCGGCGCGGTACTCCGGGAGCGAGCGGCCGTCGACAGGCACGGTGGTCCAAGAGACCACGGCGTTTCCTAGCACGGAGGCCGCGGCGTTATCCGGGTGGCCTTCGAAGGCTGAAGACAGCTGAACGACTTGCTCCTCGGAGAGCGGGAAACCAGCCAGGCCATTGCCCGCGGCCACACCGGCTACCGCAGCGGAGGCCGAGGAGCCCAAACCGCGGGACTGCGGGATGTTGTTCGTGCATACCACGCGCAGGCCAGATACTTCTACGTCGGCAGCCTTCAGCGCAGAACGGATGGCCTTGACTACCAAGTGGGAACCGTCGCGAGGAAGCTCGTCGGCGCCCTCGCCGAAGATCTCTACCTCCAAGCCGGAGCGCGTGACTTCTACCTCTACGGTGTCGTAGAGGCTCAGCGCGATGCCAAGGGTGTCGTAGCCGGGGCCCAGGTTGGCCGAGGAGGCCGGGACCTGGACGGTGACCTTGGTTCCTACTTCGATATCGATACTCATTGTTTTTACCTAAGCCCCTTAGACGCCCAGGCGGATGACGGAGTGAACAGCCTTGACCTCATCGAGCTCGCCGAGGGCGGCGACGATATCCTCCAGCACCGCTTCCTTAGCCGCGTGGGTGACCACGATGAGGCGAGCGGTGGCATCGCCGTCTTCCTGGCGCACGGTGCGCAGGGAGACCCCGTGGCGGGCAAAGACACCGGAGATGGCGGAGAGCACGCCGGTGCGGTCTTCAACTTCCATGTCGACGTGATAACGAGTTTCCACTTCTCCGAACTCCGCAATAGGTAGGTTGGCATAGGTGTTCTCCCCCGGCGCACGGCCGCCGTGGACGATGTTGCGTGCCGCACCGATGACATCACCCAGCACAGCAGATGCCGTCGGGTTACCGCCGGCACCGTTGCCGTAGAACATCAGGGAACCAGCGGCCTCCGCCTCAACGAAGATGGCGTTATAGGACTGGCTGACCGAAGCCAACGGGTGCTCCTTCGGAACCAACGTCGGGTGCACGCGGGCGTTGACGGATTCCGCACCGGTCTCCTCATCCACGAGGCGCTCACAGATGGCCAGCAACTTGATGGAGTAGCCGGCCTGGTTGGCAGCCGTGATGTCATCGGCGGTGATCTTGGAAATACCCTCGCAGTAGACATCGTCGAAGGTCAGGCGGGTATAGAAGCCCAGGGATGCCAGGATGGCAGCCTTGGATGCAGCGTCGTGGCCCTCCACGTCAGCGGTGGGATCGGCCTCGGCGTAGCCCAGGCGAGTGGCCTCAGCCAGCGCATCCTCATAGGAGGCACCGGTGGACTCCATGGCGTCCAGGATGAAGTTGGTGGTGCCGTTGACGATTCCGGAGATGCGCTGGATCTTGTCACCGGCCAGGGAGCGGCGCAGCATGCCGACGACCGGGATGGCGGCGGCTACAGCGGCCTCGAAGTAAAGGTCAACGTCGGCGCGGTCGGCAGCTTCAGCGAGCTCATCCGCGTGCGCGGCCACGAGAGCCTTGTTGGCGGTGACCACGGATTTACCGGCGTTGAGGGCGGCGAGGACAAGCTCGCGCGGGAAATCAATGCCGCCGATGACCTCGACGACAAGGTCGATATCATCGCGCAGGACAAGTGCCTTGGCGTCGTCGGTCAGCAGCTCCGCCGGAACGCCCGGGCGCAGCTTGTTCTTGTTGTGCACGGCAACGCCGCGGATCTCCACGGGGCCGCCGATGCGGTGTGCAAAAGCGTCAGCGTTCTCCTGCACGAGGCGGAAAACCTCAGCGCCCACAGTGCCAAATCCAAGCAGCGCGATTCCTACGGGTTCGCCTTCGGGCTTCTTGCTACGGTTCGTCGTCATGGTGTCCCCTTGTTGAAATTGCGAAAGATTCTTACGTGCTAGCCCATCACTATACAGAACGAGCTGTCTATTTCTATACGAAATGGCCGGCACAACGTGCGACCGGCCATGTCTTTGTGAATAAAATGCGGTGAGCTGTGCCAACGCCGCGCTAATCGACGTCCAACGCCAGCAAGTCCTCCACCGTTTCCCGGCGCAGCATAAGTGAGGCTTTGCCGTCACGCACGGATACGACCGCCGGGCGCAGAGCGCCGTTATAGCGCGAGGCCATCATGTACTGATAGGCGCCGGTGGTGGCGAAAGCGAGGAGATCCCCGGTAGTGATATCCGAGGGGAAACGGCGCTCGTTGACCAGAATGTCACCAGACTCGCAGTGGAAGCCCACGATGCGCGAGTCCACCGGCTCGCCCTGGGTGCGGCGGTTGACCACGCGCACGTCATACTCAGAGCCATAGAGCGCCGGCCGGATGTTATCGGACATGCCGCCGTCCACGGAGAGGTAACGGCGCATCGGCAGATCCGCCTTGCCGGTCTCCACGTCCTTGACCGTGCCCACGCGGTATACGGTGACCGCGGAGGCACCCACCAGCGAGCGGCCGGGCTCCACCAGCACGAAGGGCGGCTTGATACCGAGCTCAGTGGCGGTGCGCTCCACGGCGTCGAGCAGGTCCTTAGCCAGCGTGGCGACGTCGAGGGCTTCCTCGTATTCCATGTAGGGAATGCCGAAGCCGCCGCCCAAGTCCAGCTCCTCAAGGGCAACACCGAGCTCGGAGTGAATGCGCTTGTAGAGGCTCAGCACGCGCTCGGCGGCCAGCTTGAAGCCATCGGCATTAAACACCGAGGAGCCCACGTGGCAGTGCAAGCCCACGAGCTTTAGGTTCGCGGATTCCAGCACCGTGCGAGCGACATCGAAGGCGGCGCCGGTGGACAGGGAAATGCCGAACTTTTGATCCTCATGAGCCGTGGCGATGAATTCGTGCGTGTGGGCATCCACGCCAGGCTTGACGCGGATCATCACCGGCTGCACACGGCCGGTGGCCGCAGCAATGCTGTTAAGCCGCGAGAGCTCCTCCGCGTTATCCAAGACCACATGGCCAATCCCCTCGTTTACGCACAGCTCAAGGTACTCATCTTCCTTGTTATTGCCGTGCGCGGTCATGCGCTCCGGCGGGAAGTCCGCGGCTAGCGCCAGCTTGGCCTCATTGAGGGAGGCCACGTCAAGGCACAGGCCCTCCTCATCCACCCAGCGCACGATGCGCTTGGTAATGAAAGCTTTAGAGGCATAGTGCACGTGGTCGGGGCCGCCGAAGGCCTGGGCCATGTCCCGGCAGCGTGAGCGGAAATCTTGCTCATCGAAAACATAGAGCGGGGTGCCGTATTCTTCAGCCAGCTCGGTCAGGGAAACGCCACCAATCGAGACCACGCCATCGGAGTCACGAGCAGCGTTGCGCGGCCACACGTGGGCCGGAAGGGAATTGAAATCAGTCATCGATACCTTGTCTTACATCTTCTCCGGTGCGCTGACCCCCACCATGGTCAAGGCATTGGCCATGACCTGGCGGGTGGCGCTGGCCAGGGCAAGGCGTGCGGAGTGAATCGACTCGGTCTCTTCACCAGCCTTCGGCAACACCTGGCACTGGTCATAGAAGCGGTGGAACACGGCGGCAAGCTCCTCGGCATAGCGCGCGATGCGGTGCGGTTCGCGCAACGTGGCAGCGGTGGCCACAACTTCCGGGAACTCGCCCAGGGTGCGGATGAGGTCGCCCTCCTTATCGTGGGTGAGGAGGTCGAGAGGGGCGTCGGCAAGCTCGGCGGTGTCGAAGCCCAGCTCTGCTGCCTTGCGCAGGATGGAACAAATGCGGGCGTGGCCGTACTGCACGTAGTAGACCGGGTTATCCGCCGACTGCGAAGCCCACAGACCCAGGTCAATGTCCAGGCTGGAATCCACGGAGGAACGCACCAGGGAGTAGCGCGCGCCGTCGACGCCGATGGCCTCGACGAGGTCATCAAGAGTGATGACGGTGCCGGCACGCTTGGACATCTTGACCGCCTGGCCATCGCGGACCAGGTTGACCATCTGGCCGATGAGGACCTCGACGGCCTCCGGGTCATAGCCCAAAGCCTGAGCGGAAGCGCGCAGGCGGGCAATGTAGCCGTGGTGGTCTGCGCCCAACATGTAGATGGCCAGGTCGTGGCCCCGGTCAAACTTATCAGCCACGTAGGCGATATCGCCGGCGATGTAGGCGGCGTTGCCATCGGACTTGATGACCACGCGGTCCTTATCATCGCCGTACTCGGTGGACTTCAGCCACCATGCGCCCTCAGCTTCGTAGAGCTTGCCGTTGTCCTTGAGCTTTTGGATGGCCTTCTCCACGGCACCGGACTCGAAGAGGGAGTTCTCGTGGAAGTAGACATCGAAGTCCACGCCGAACTCGTGGAGGGACTCCTTAATCTGGGCGAACATCATCTCCACGCCCGCGGAGCGGAAGGCTTCCTGGACCTCGGCATCGCTGCCGTCGAGGGCGTCCGGGTTCTGCTCCAGCACACCCTGAGCGATCTCCTTGATGTAATCGCCGCCGTAACCGTCCTCCGGGGTCGGCTCGCCCTTGGCGGCAGCCACGAGGGAACGAGCGAAGCGGTCGATCTGGCCGCCGTGATCGTTGAAGTAGTACTCGCGGGTCACCTCCGCGCCGGAGGCTTCGAGCACGCGGCCCAGCGAATCACCCACGGCAGCCCAGCGGGTTCCGCCCAGGTGGATCGGGCCAGTCGGGTTCGCGGAGACGAACTCCAGGTTAATCTTCTTGCCCTGGTAGGTGGTGTTGCTGCCGAAGTCTGCACCGGCATTGAGCACCTGGGCCACGATGGCGCCCTGCGCTGCGGCAGCGAGGCGAATGTTAAGGAATCCCGGGCCCGCGATGGAGGCCTCATCGATGGCGTCGTTGCCGGCGAGGGCCTCCGCCAACCACTGCGCCAGCTCGCGGGGCTGGGCACCAGCCTTCTTGGCTACCTGGAGTGCCAGGTTGGTGGCATAGTCACCGTGCTCCGGGTTGCGCGGGCGCTCCACGGTGACAGTCTCTGGCAGGACGGAGGCGTCCAGTTCATGCTCGGTGAGCACGGCAGCGGCAGTGTTCTTGATCAGGACGGAAAGATCTTCAGGATTCATAGGGCCAAAGTCTATCGTCTCCGCCGCTGGGAGGCGCTATCAGGTCGCAGAGGTTAGCAAGGTCACTCACCCCCATCAGGTGAACAATGCGGCACAGCGAAGCACCAAGTTCTACCCTAAAGGCGTTATCTGAATCGATCCAACCTTCCGCCTTCTCGCTTGGCCGACACATGCGGTGCCGCATCCTGGGGACCTCCACAAAGACGCCAGCGGGAGCCAACTGGAATTGAGTTTTATGTCAACCTTCAACATCACCACCGACGCCATTGCTGGCAACGTCGGGCTCACCGCGCTGGTGTCCACGTTGCCGCTCATCGCGTTCTTCATCATGCTCCTAGGGCTCAAGGCCCGCGCTCACACCTCGGGTGCGGTAGCGCTTCTCGTCGCGGTTCTCATCGCCATTTTTGGCATGGGCATGCCAACCGGCATGGCTTTGTCCTCCGCGGTGCGCGGCGGGCTCTTCGGCCTCTTCCCCATCGTCTGGGTGATCATTACTGCCATCTGGTTCTACGAGGTCACCGTGGCCTCTGGCCGCTTCAATGACCTGCGCAAGACCTTTGACCTCTTGGGCGATGGCGATATTCGCATCCAGGCCATTCTCATCGCTTTCTGCTTCGGTGGCCTCTTGGAGGCGCTCGCCGGCTTCGGCGCTCCGGTAGCAATTACGGCCACCATGATCCTGGCGCTGGGCGTCAAACCCCTCAAGGCAGCCACCACCGTGCTCATCGCCAACACCGCACCCGTGGCCTTCGGCGCGGTAGGCATCCCGGTGACCACCGCAGGCTCCGTGGGCGGCCGTACCGCCGAACAGACCGCTGATATCGCCGGACTGATTTCGCTGCAGGTCCTGCTCATCGCCGCCGTCGTGCCTTTCTTTATCCTCTTCATCCTTGACGGCATGCGGGGTGTTAAGGAAGCAGGTCCCGCCGCCGCTGTCATCGGCATCTCCTTCGCCATTGCTCAGTGGGCCGCGGCCACCTTCTTTGCCTACCAGCTCACCAACGTCGTGGCTTGCATTGTCTCCCTCGGCGCTGGCTTCCTCTTCCTGCGTGTGTGGAAGCCCAAGGGTGTGGACAGCCTGCGTGAGCGCATGGAGTTGCCCGCCCAAGAGGAGGTCACGGACCTCAACGGCAGCCGCATCTGGATGGCACTGCTGCCCTATGCCGTGGTCACCGCTGTCTTCGCCATCGCCACCGCGTGGCCGTCCATCTTCGGCTTCCTGCAGCTCAACGTTGCCTGGCCGCTTCTCGAAGGCACCGTCTTCGACGCCGAAGGCCACGCCATGGATACCGCGTTTAAGTTCAACGTGTTGGGCAACCCGGGCACCCTGCTGTTGATTTCCGGCATCATCGTGGCTGTTATCTACATGTCCTTCAACGAGAACGGCCGCTACACGCTGGAGGCATCGGCACCGCTAGCTAAGTTTGGCGAGGTTATCTCCCGCATGAAGTTCTCTGCGCTGACCATCATCTTGGTTCTGGCGCTGGCCTACACTATGAACTACTCCGGCCAGACCATCTCCATCGGCCAGTTCGTGGCCTCCGTCGGCGGCATCTTCGCGCTTTTCTCCCCCGTTCTGGGTTGGATCGGCACCGCTGTTACCGGTTCGGATACCTCCGCTAACGCCCTTTTTGCCAACCTCCAGGTCACCGCTGCTGAGCGCATCGGCGTTAACCCGGACCTCATGCTGGCTGCCAATACCTCGGGTGGCGTTGTGGGCAAGATGATCTCCCCGCAGTCGCTGGCCATTGCAGCCACTGCGGTTCAAATGGAGGGCGAGGAATCCCGCATCTTCAAGGCCGTTGTGGGCTACTCCGTGGCCTTCCTTGCCGTCGTGTGCATCATCGTCTTCCTCATGACCAACGTGCTGGGCTTCCTGGTTCCTTAAGTTCTCAGCCCTCAGCACCAACTACCCCCAGAATAGGGCGCTTCGCCCGCTCGGTCTGGGGGTTTTCGCTTGCCCGCGTTTTGTGTCCGCTTCATCTCTGCACGTAAGGAATTTCACAACATTAATGTTGCGATAAAACGCCAGGTAGGAGGGCTAATTCCGCCTCGATAATGTGAGTTTTGGGCGGTAGGCTCATAGATACAAACTCGAAAAATGCCCACTGCGGCTGTCCTGGTAGCGCGCATCCGAGTACACCATCGCTGTGCCAAGCACAGGACAAGCTACAGAGAGGCAGACTAAGGAGCACACGCGAATGCGAATAGCATTGTTTTCCACCTGCATCGGTGATTCACTCTTCCCCGATGCTCATAAGGCCACGGCCCTCATTCTCTCTCGCTTGGGCTATGACGTCGTCTTCCCAGAGGAGCAGACCTGCTGCGGCCAGATGCACATCAACACCGGCTACCAGGAGCAGACCCTGGGCATGATCCGCACTTATGCGGACGCCTTTGCGGATCCCTCCATCGACTACGTGGTCTCCGCCTCCGGCTCCTGCGTGGGCGCCGTGCGTGAGCAGCACGAGATGATCGCTGATCGTTTCGGCACTTCCGCCGATGTGGACGGCGCCAAGAAGGCAGCCGGCAAGACCCTGGATCTGCCGGAGTTTCTGGTCGACGTCGCCGGGGTCACCAACGTCGGCGCTTTCTTCCCGCACCGCGTGACCTACCACCCTTCCTGCCACGGCCTGCGCTTCCTCAAGTTGGGTGACCGCCCCTACCAACTGCTGAAGGAGGTCGAGGGAATCGACCTCGCCCCGCTGCCTAATGCAGAAGAATGCTGCGGTTTCGGCGGCACCTTCGCCCTCAAGAACGCGGAGGTCTCCGCAGCGATGGTCGGTGATAAGACCCGCCACATCCGCGAAACCGAGGCCGAGTACGTCACCGGCGGTGACTCCTCCTGCCTGATGAATATCGGTGGTGCTCTGGCTCGCCAGCGCTCCGGTGTTCGCGCTATCCACTTGGCGGAAATCCTCGCCTCCACCAAGGAACACCCGTGGACTCCTACCTCTGCGGCCTACTCCAAGGAGAAGATGCTCTAATGACTTCCTTCCTCGACACCACTCCTCCGCGTGCTCCTGAAGGCTACGGCAACCTGCGCGGCTCGAAGGCCTTCGTGCCGCTGGCTCACGTGGGTCTTAACAACGCCACCCAGCGCCGCAACCTGCACCACGCCACCACCACGATTCGTGATAAGCGCCAGCACGCCGTTGACGAGACCCCGGACTGGGAGCAGCTTCGCGACGCCGGATCCGCGCTCAAGGATGACGTCGCCGTACGCATGAGCGAATTGCTGCTCCAATTCGAAGAGCAGGTGACCAAGCGCGGAGGCATCGTCCACTGGGCACGCGACGCCAAGGAAGCCAACGAGATTATCGAGGGCCTTATCCGCGAAACCGGTGAGACCGACGTGGTCAAGATCAAGTCCATGGCCACCCAAGAAATCGCACTCAACGAACACCTGGAAGAAGCCGGCATCCACGCCCAAGAGACTGACCTGGCGGAGCTCATCGTCCAGCTGGGTGAGGACAAGCCTTCCCACATTCTGGTCCCGGCTATCCACCGCAACCGCGCGGAGATTCGCGATATCTTCGTCAACAAGATGCCAAATACCGATGACTCGCTCAAGGCCGAGCCGGCGGAATTGGCTGAAGCATCCCGTCAGTTCCTGCGCGAGCAGTTCATGAAGGCCAAGGTCGCCATCTCCGGCGCTAACTTCGGTGTGGCAGAAACCGGCACCATCAACATCGTGGAGTCTGAGGGCAATGGCCGCATGTGCCTGACTCTGCCAGAGACCCTCATTACCGTGATGGGTATTGAGAAGCTGGTCCCGACTTTCCAGGACCTCGAGGTCTTCCTCCAGCTTCTGCCGCGCTCCTCCACTGCAGAGCGCATGAACCCGTACACCTCCATGTGGTCTGGTGTGACCGAAGGTGACGGCCCGCAGAACTTCCACATCGTGCTGCTGGACAACGGCCGCACCGCTGCTCTGTCCTCCCCTAAGGGCCACGAGGCGCTCAAGTGCATCCGCTGTTCTGCCTGCCTGAACGTCTGCCCGGTCTACGAGCGCGCCGGCGGCCACGCCTATGGCTCCGTCTACCCGGGCCCGATTGGTATCTCCCTGACGCCACAGCTGACTGGCATGAAGGACCACAACGATCCGTCGGCAAGCTTGCCCTATGCCTGCTCCCTGTGTGGTCGCTGCGACGAGGTATGCCCGGTGCGCATCCCGCTCTCCCAGGTCATTCTGGAAAACCGCTACCAGAAGGTCACCCACGCCACCCCGCCGGTCGAAGAGAAGCTCTTCCAGGTAGTTGAGCTGGTGTGGAAGAACCCGAAGATCTGGAACCAGATCACCCACATGGTGGCGCTCGGCCGTGTCCTCGGTGGTTTCAACGGGGTCATCGACAAGCTACCGCTGTTTATGTCTGGTTGGTCCGAGGTACGCGATACCGCCGTTCCGCCGAAGAAGTCCTTCCGCCAATGGTTCGACACTGACGAAGCTCAAGAACTCCTCGCCCAAGCCAAGAAGGAGGGCATCAAGTGACCACCGCCAAAGAGGAAATCCTCAACCGCATTTCCGCCGCCCAGAAGCAGGCCGGCCTGCCGGACCACGTAGACATTCCGCGCGAGTACCAGAAGGAAGGCACGCTCAACGAGGATGAGCTGCGTGAGATGCTGGTGGACCGCCTCGAAGACTACAAGGCTGACGTGCACGTCACCGATGAGTCTGGGTTGAATTCCACCCTCGTGGGCATCCTGAAGGAGCGCGGCTGCTCGAACGTCGTCTACGCACCCGGCATGGACGCTGGGCTTCTGGACGGCTTCGAGGGAACCATCACTCCTGATGACAACGCCAAGGACCCGCGCGAGCTCGACGCTGTCGATGCCGTGGTGACCGAATCTCACGTCACCTCCGCGCAGACCGGCACCATCGTGCTCGAGTCCAATGAGACGTGCGGCCGCCGCGCGCTGACTTTGGTTCCGGACCGTCACGTGTGCATCGTTCGCAAGGAGCAGATCGTGTACGGCATCCCGGAGGTTGTCTCCCGTATGAACCCGGAGCGCCCAGCGACGTGGATCTCTGGCCCGTCTGCTACCTCGGATATTGAGCTCTCCCGCGTGGAGGGCGTCCACGGCCCGCGCGATCTCATTGTGGTGATTGTTAAGTAATGTGACGTTCGGGTGCACCCACCCTTTTTGAGCACTCGGCTCACATCGCCCCCGGCGCATAGGATAAGGCCCGTACCAACTAACGATTTGAGGAGCCTTATTCTATGCGTCTTTCTCGTGTTTTAGGCTCGGTGCTGGGGCCCGTGGCTATCGCTGCTGGTCTGGTTGCCGCGCCCGCTGTCGCTCACGCAGACCAACCCACCATCAATTGGGGCCCGTGCCCGGAGGGGGTCACCGAAGGGCGCGCCGAGTGCGGTCACGTTACGGTTCCGACCTATCACGGTGCGCCGGAAAAGGGCACCATCGATGTCGGCCTCATCCGCCTCAAGGCCACGGGCAACCGCCAGGGCGCCCTATTCACCAACCCTGGCGGTCCGGGCGGTGACGCATACAGCTGGGCTAACTTTGCGGCGTGGCCTGAGGAAATCAAGCAGGGCTACGACATCATTGGCGTCCAGCCCCGCGGTTTGCGCGAATCCGGAGAAGTGAACTGCTCGTCCAGCGAAGTACGCGGAAACCCGCTAGCGCAGCTGACACAGATCGGCGCGATTACCCGCGATGACTGTGAGAAGAACACCCCGGGCTACACCGACTCCCTAACCACGGAGAACACCGCTAAGGACTGGGAGGTTGTTCGCCAGGCGCTCGGTGAGGAGAGAATCAACATCGCCGGTCTTTCCTACGGCACTTTCCTAGGCTCCACCTACGCCACGCTTTACCCGCAGCACACCGACAAGGTCGTGCTGGACTCCGGCATGAATCCGAAGATGGCATGGAACCAGATCTTCGTCTCCCAGCAGGCAGGCTATGAGAATGCCCTCCATGACTTCTTTGCGTACGTGGCCAAGAACGACGCCACCTACCACGCCGGTACCACGCCGCTGAAGGCTTATGAGCGCTGGTCCCAGATCGTGGCCAAGGAAGCAGGCGTGCGCCCGACTGTGCTTCCCCCGAACGCCCAGATTGGTGACCTCCCGCCAGGACTGGAGTTCGCAGGCCAGCCGGGCGCCAACGTCATGACCGCCACGGGAGAGCTGCGTGTACAGGCAGAGCACCTTGCGGGCAAGGTACGCAACCCGCAGGCTGTTCAAGCTGCCTCGCCGACGCTGAGCGCGACCCGTGAGCTCCTTCCCCGCCCCGAGACGTGGGACGCACTGGCCAAGCACATCGGCGGTGTTGAGCCTATGAACTTTGAGGAGCAGGCGGCACAACAGCCTCAACAGGATCCAGAAAAAGCCCAGCAGCAGCTCGTCAATGCAATGAGCATGCAAAACATCATTATGTGCAATGAGAATACCGCGCCGACGGATCCGACTCTCATTCCGGCGTTCCTGTGGTCGAACTACGTGACGATTGACCCGTTCACTCTGTTTAATTCGATGTACGCCTCTGGCGCGGGTTGCGGCGGTCGCGCGCCGGTCAGCACCCCGATTGCCGTCTCCGGTGAGAAGCTGCAGACCAAGCCGCTGCAGCTGCAGGCTACCGGTGACCCGCAGACCCCGTACGCCTTCTACCGCGGCCTCTCCGATCCGATGCAGTCCCGCGTGGTGACTGTGCACGGCCCAGGCCACGGCCACTTCGCCATGGGCAACAAGGCCGTCGACCAGATTGTGGTTGATTACCTGCGCACCGGTGAGGTCCACACTGCGGATGCGCCGGGCTTCTTTGACCAGCCCGAGGCTCAGTAACAGCCCGCCTAGCCAGAAAGGCTGCGGGAACAATGAAGGCGCGGCTTACCTAGCCGCGCCTTTCCTCCCACCACACCCCCATCGGCGTGAGGCCAATTACTGCGCTTCAGTCTTTATAGGCTAGAATCGCATCGTTGGCATTTCGCCAGCGATGCCCTTGTAGCTCAGCGGATTAGAGCATCGGTTTCCGGTACCGAAGGTCGCAGGTTCGATCCCTGTCAGGGGCACTTTTCATGCCCACATCTCTCTCATCAGGCCGCACCCCGGCCCTCATTTTCAACGATGCCACGAGTGCGGGAAAGCCTTTCGCTCTCTGCATTCCCCCAGACCTGAAACCCGCAACCTGCAGGTGGGCGTCGCCCAGCGCTGGGTGACACCCCACCTCCCACCAGGAGGTTGCGGAATCCAAGTCTGGGGATATAGAACTAGCGCAAGCGCGCCTCGATATCCGAGACCACTTCCTCCGGGTTCTTCGCCGAAGCGATAAGAGAGTCCGGGCCATGCTCTATATGAACCGTTGGCCCAGAAACGATATAAGCCGGTGCTCCGTCGACAACACGCGGGCCCGCACCTTCCTTGAGCCCAGTCTCGGGACCGATGCTTGCCCCGGTGATATCACTGAGTGGAATCCTCTTCGTGAATATACCCAGGATGGAAACAGCTACGTCGTCGTCACTCACGACGATCTTCACCCGCATCATGATGCAAGCCACGGTTGCAACGATCACCAAGGCACCGAAAAGGACTGCTGCCCACGTAGAGTCAATCATCGTGGGAACCACAGCTGCCACGACGGCAAGGCCAACGATGATTCCCAGCCACTGGAGCGGGCCGTTGAGATAGCGAACGTAGATGTGAGAGTCCATGGCGTTCACACTATCGGATGAATACACCCTTCGCGCTCACCGAAGCCGCGGACGGCGACTGATTGAGACCGACGGTGAGCGCGAAGGGCGAAGAATTGCTTACTCGGAGACTCACTTTCAGGCTCAACACTGCCCTAGTTGCCAAAGTTCTGGCCAGATCTTGCGGCGAACGCGATGGTTTTGGCAGCTAGGGCAGTTGCGCCGCCTGGGCATGGTTCTGCGCATGCATGAAACCCTCCCCAAACCACGGTGGCTTTCGGCTCAGGGGAACAAGGTTGAGGGGTGCGGCAGGTTGGAAGAACGAAGCCCCAGCAGACATTGCTGCTGGGGCTTGACGTCAAGCTGCTCTCCCCCGCCGGGCGGTGAAAAGAGAGCGAACCAGTTTACTGGGTGATGTACTGATTGACGATTGGCTGGGTGATGTCCAGGGTGCCGTGCTCGACGTAGTACATGCCGAACATCAAAGCACCAAGCAGCACCACGGAGAGAAGCATGGAGGGAATCCACTGAACGAAGACGGATACCCAGCCGTCAGCCTTGTCACGTGCAGCTGCTTCGCGCTGCTCCTGAGCCATATCGCGCTCGACGATCATGTTTAATCCTTTCACTTAGCTCCCCTAGCCAGACTGCATTCTCACGGAATGCCTTCTCTTCACTGCACGGGGGATGCTCGCCCTTTAACACAGAGTATCTTAGCAGTTTATGCAGAGCCGCCCGTAGTTAAACGCAGATCTTTCAGAACGCATCCGCCTTTAGTTTGACGCCGACTGTGGCCTAGACCCCAGGATCCTCATTGTTATTGAGCGCTTCGACGAAGTCTTCACGGTCCTGGAGCATGCTCTCAATATCTTCTTCCGCGCCAATAATCCACAGCTGCGAGGCATCATCGAAGGTTAGTGCGCCCTCCGGATGCTGCTCAAGGGCTGCCTCAAGCGCGGTGGCTTGTTCCTCGGTGAGCTCTTCCAGATCCTCAACCGAACCCACCTGCACGCTGAGTTCCTTCAAGGGAGTGATGCCGTACGTAACGTATTGGCGCTGCGGATGCTCAAACAGTTCTTGTCCCATCATGGTGTGGGAAGGTCACCTCCTGGTGAATTAACGGACGGGCCCTACTCTACCCGCGCCAGGCACGGCTAGTCTGCGTGGAGGCCCAGGCGTTCGTCCGGAACGAAGCCGTC
This sequence comes from Corynebacterium sp. UMB6689, assembly GCF_030215295.1. Taxonomy (NCBI): domain Bacteria; kingdom Bacillati; phylum Actinomycetota; class Actinomycetes; order Mycobacteriales; family Corynebacteriaceae; genus Corynebacterium; species Corynebacterium sp. UMB6689. The sequence continues at coordinate 45,219 of NZ_JASOLS010000002.1, forward strand.
ATAGCCCGGAAGATTATTCTCCGACAGGACGCCCTTGCAAAAGCGCAGAAGCGCCGGAACATCGGCAGGATCGAGGTGATCAAACACCATGCGACGCACCGACTCGACGTGCTCAGGAACTGCCGCCTCCAGGCGTTCCCGGCCGGCCTTAGTCATGACGACCTCAACGCCGCGTGCATCGCCTGCGCACTTTTCCTTGCGCACCAAACCGCGCTTTTCCATGCGTGTGATCTGGTGGGAGGCGCGGGAGCGGTCCCACTCCAATTCTGAGCACAACTCGCGCAAACGCAGCATGTGATCGGGTGCCTCCGAAAGCGAGACGAGGACCGCAAACTCCGCCGCGGAGATATCGCTGCAGGCTAAGAGGGTTTCCTCCATGCCGCGATTAATCTTGCGAATGCTGGCGAGAATGTGCCGCCAGAGGTCCTGTTCGCTTTCCGTGAGCCATCGAGTGTCCGCAGTCATGGCTCACACCCTACACTCCATGACTTAAGCGCTTGTAAGTCTCTCCATATCTAGGTCCATGCGCCCCGGTACCCACGAGTAGCGCTGCGGCATACAGGTCAGCACGATGACCTGAGTGTTTTTCCCGGCCTTGCTGAACAACGCCGCCATAAGCTGAAGGCGCTGCGAGTCGGTAGACCCTAACGCGTCGTCGATGACGACGGGAACCGGTTCGCCGGACACTAGCTGAGCGATGGCAAAGCGTGTCAGGATGCTCAGCTGTTCTTTAGCACCGCCGGAGAGCGCGTCGAAGGACACGGTCTCACCGTTACGGCTGCGAGCTTGGACCTTGAGCTCTTCGGAGAGCTCGAAGTCCACGTCACCGCCAAAGACGGTGCGAGCCAAACCATTAAGAGCCGTGACAAAGGGCGCAGCATAGCGCTGGCGGGCGGCGTCGCGGTGGCGCAGCATGAGCGTACGCAGGTAGCGCGCGGCATTCGCACGGCGCTCGACAGCGGCATGGCGCTCACGAGCCACTTCGAGCTCCGCGGCAGCTTTCTCTGCATCCTCAGCTGCACCAGAGTGCATAGTGATAAGCCCGTTAAACTCGCGCATATCGCCAACCGCCGCATTGACCGCTGCGTTCAGCGAATCAACGTGCGTGTGTGCTCCCCTAGCTAGCTGCTCTGCGGTGTCGACATCCACGGTGGACATCTCCTCCAAAGCCGCCTTCTCCTTCGCCAGCTCAGTCCGTGCTGTCTCAATCGCGGCGGTCACCTCGGCATCACTGAGCTTGGCGCGGGCGGCCTCTACGGCTGCGGCCTGAGCATCACGCTGCATCGTGGCCTCCTCCGCACGGACCATCGCCACCTCCAGTGCGGCGCCCGCCTTGTTCTCGCGGTAGGGTGCCAGGGCGCGGTCGAGCTCATCCAGCTTCCTGCGCAGCTCCTCTTCTTCCTGCTCCACGACGTCGAGCTCCCGCGGCTGTGCGGTGGAATCGGTAGAGCCGCCGGGCCCCTCGGTGTCCGCAACATCGGCCGCGCCCGCCTCGAAGCGAGCACGCAACTCACCCAGGTCCTCCCCACCCAGTGCCGCAGTGAGTTCGCGGGCCGCGGTATCGGCAGCGGATGCTAGCTCTATGTGTTTTTCGTGGGTGGCACGGGCGGCCTCCACGTCCTCGCACCCGGCGTCTTCCAGCAGGCGTGTGAGCTCCGCTCGGGCTTTCTCCACGCCTTCTTCACCGCTATCGCCCGCACCGGCTGCATAGCGGGCGGTAATGTCGCCGATCTTCAGCGTGGTGCCCTCGCGCAGTTCGACTGCCAGTTCTTGACCGCTCTCCAGCGCACATTCTTCGCCATCTACGCTAAAGGAGCCCTCGCCAGAAAAGTAAAGCTTGGCCGCCGCAGCCGCGCGCAGGCGCTCCTGGACGGTGACCTCGCGTGCAGCGTCCTCCAAGGCCTGAAGGTTCGGAACGTCGGGAGTCGCGGCCAGTTCACGGCGGCGGGACGCCAAAGTCTCTTCCAGTTTGTTCAGTGCTTCGAGGCGGGTACCCAGGGCCTCGCGTTCAGCGCGTTGCTGCGCGCGGCGGGCGCGCTGGCGCTCCTCGCGCACGGCCTCATAGCGCTGGTGGACCTCGGCGTGCACTTCTTCCAGCTTCGCTCGGGCGGCGGCTTCTTCCTCGGCCCTCTCGCGGGCTTGAATAACCGCTGCGGCGGCACGCTCAGCAGCCTCGGCAGCTGCGGCATGCTCAGCAACCACAGCTTTACGGCGCTCCGCTTCCTTCTCCGCGCGCGTCACAGCCTCCGCCGCCCGAGCCACCGCCGCCTCCTGCGCGGTGACTTTCTCCTGGGCGGCCCGAGCGGCGAGCAGCTCACCGTCACGGCGCTCGCATTCTTCCGCGGCTGCCGGCAGAGCGGCTTCAGCCTCGGCTTTCTTCAGCTCGGCGGCTTCATAGCGCTCCACCACGCCGTCGAGTTCGCGCAGGGCGGCCTCGGCGGCAGCGTGCTTCTCCTCAGCATCCGCCAGCGCAGCAATGGCAGCCTTATAGTCTCCTGCCGGCTTGTCTGTCTTCGCGGTGAAGTACTCCTTATATTCCGCTTCGATGCGCGTGAGCAGTTCAGAATCTTCTGCCGCGGCACTCGCCCCGGTTTCTTCTTCGAGTGCGGCGGTTAGGGAAGGAATGCCCACCGCGGCGATGCCTTGGTGGGGGTCGTCCTGGCGGACGAAGAGGGCGTCGAGAAGCGCGCGGTCCACGTTCTCACTAAGGATGCGCTCCAACTCCCCATCCGCCTCGGCACCGGTCCACTGGCCCGGGCGCGGGGAGAAAACATGCAGCTCCGAGGTGCGCTTCTTCACCCACCGCTTGCGAATACGGAAGCGGTAAGGCCCCACGGTTGCCTCCAGCGTGACCTCAGGTCCCACATCGCGGCCGGCAGGCTGGAGCGCCCTCACCGGCTTGGAATTTGCCGTGTGCTTTTCCGTGAGCACGAAATCGATGGCCTCCACCAGCGTGGACTTTCCAGCTTCGTTCGGCCCACCGATGACCACCACCCCGGTCTCCGGGAGGTCCTTGATCTCGAGGTGCTCCACGCCTCGGACGTTGTTCAGTTCAACAGAATGCAGCTGCATCATGGTTTAGGCTCCCTTCGCGCTGAGGCGGAACAGCAGGTTGGCGGCGTCGCGGGCAGTGGGATTATCTAGGTCCTCGAGAAGCTCCGCTAGCGCATCGGCGGCGTACCCGCTCAAACTCAGCTCTCCGAGTTCTTCTTCTGAGGGCGCCAGATGCAGGTCCATGGTCCTCTTGCGCGGCTTGAGGGAGGCAAAGACCTCCTCCATCTCCGCCAGGCCCTGCTCCAGACGGGCCTGCGCGCTCAAGCCCACGGTGCCACGCAGGCTGTACTTCACCGCAGTACGAATCTTCTCCGGAACGGCATCGAGCTCCGCAAGAAAAGCCTCGACCTCCTCCAGTGAGTTAACGTCCGCATCAATCGCCCGGAAGTCCCAGCGGCCAACGTGGTGCTTGGCCACGTCCACCCGCTCTCCCTCAACGGTCACCACCAAGGCGTTGCCCGAATCGCGCTCCCTATCGTCGAAGGCCGTGGTCTCCGGGCTGCCGGAGAACCATACCTTGCCGGTAGAACCGAGAGATTCGGTGGAGTGTGTATCCCCCAGCCCCAGGTAATCGATAACACCCTTATCCAGGCACTCTTCCACGAAGGCGAGGTCGATCGTATCGGCATCCGAGTCCTCGCCCGCGCCCGCGCGGGATTCCACCTGGCCGTGGCCCACCGCGATGCGAACCGCGCCCTCCTCGGCAGGCTCTAAAGGCTCCAGCGCACGGCGCACGAGGTCATAATTAGCCCGCTTAGACAGGTAAGGGGCACCAACGATCTCCAAGCCTGGGCGAACCTCAATCGGCTCCGAATCAGCGATCACGTGCACGTTATCCGCAAAGGAGTTGAAGAAGATGGAATCCGCCACGAGCGGATCATGGTTGCCGGGCAGCAGGTAAACAGGAACCGGCAGGCGCTTGAACATATCCTTCGCGCGCAACAGCGTGGTCGTGCTCAAGGAGTTGTGCTCGAAGACGTCACCGGCCACAACGATGAACTCGGCACCCGTCTCGGTGGCCAACTCCCCCAGCCGCAAGACCGCTGCTTCGCGGTCATCATCAAAACGCGATTGCGCCGCGGGACTTAAAAACCAGCGGGTCATGCCCAGCTGGAAATCGGAGGTGTGGATGAACGTGACCGCGGCCATGCAAACTCCCTACAACGTTATCCAGGGCTGGTGCTCAAGCCGCTGCCCTGGGGTGGCAATGTCTAGTGCGTCAGATGATAGTAAAGGTCCTCGACATCGGAGACTGCCCGAAGCAAATCTATGTTCGTATGGCTGACAGAACGCATGGCCTTGCGCAGCAGTTCCGGGTCGGAATCATCCACGGCTGGAGCAGTTTTGGGCTCCGGCAAGAGCGGCAATTCTCGCCCCTCCCAGAACAAGGCATTGCGGTCCTCGGCAGAGATTTCAGAGGCCGCAGAAGCGGAATAAGAGTCCTCCGAGGCCGCCTTGGCCTGCTCCATGACCGCTTGCTCGAGCCGCGCGAAGTCGAGGCCACGCAGGGCAAAAATCACGGAAGGATCGGCATCCATCCGGGCCGCGAGGCGGTCCGCCACCGCCACGACGTGCTTGCACACATATTCCGGGTCGGGGCAGGTGCAGGAGAAACGGAGCTCGTCGGGGTATTCGGCGATGAGAATGTCGAGGGAGGCGTCGGCAAGCATGCCTTCCTTGGCCTTCGCTACGGAGTTGGGGGTACGTGCGAACATCTCCGACAGCCGCCCGATGTCCTCGTTATTGCGGTAGGGCACCTGGATGAGCACCGCGAAAGGCTCGTTCTGGGAGCCCGCGACCTTTCCGTGCACCGCGCCATTGCGCACATCGAGGCCCACGACATGGCCCTCGGTGGCGTACTGGCGCCCGCGGCGAATGCGACCGGAATCCGTTTGCTGGTTGACAAAGTTGAGCAGGCGCGTGGCCGCCGGCTGCATGGTGCGCACGCGGTCGACGCGGTTGACCTCCTCCGGCGTGCTCACGCGCTTGCGGGTGCCGAAGTTGGCGTAGATGACGTTGTTGTCCTCAGGACTCTTCGGTGCCATTTACTTCTCCTGTTCCCTATAGCTCATGAGATCCGCCAGCTGCTCGGGGCTCAGCTCCGTGAGCCAGCCCTCGCCTTCGCCCACAACGGCACCGGCCAGCTGCGTCTTGCCGTCGAGGATGTCCTGGATGGATTCCTCCAAGGTACCGGCGGTGATCATCTTGTACACCTGCACGTTGCGCTGCTGGCCAATGCGGAAGGCGCGGTCCGTGGCCTGGTTCTCCACCGCCGGATTCCACCAGCGATCCATGTGCACGACAATCGACGCCGCCGTGAGGTTCAAGCCGGTACCACCCGCCTTGAGCGAGAGCAGCATGACGGGCGCACCATCATCGGCCTGGAATTCCTCCACCATCTGGTCGCGCCGGTTCTTGCTCACCCCGCCGTGGAGGAAGGGAATCTCGCAGCCCAGCTGCTCAGACAGGTAGGGCTGGAGAACGTCACCGAAGGCCTTGTACTGGGTAAAGATCAGTACGCGCTCCGAGGATTCGATGGCCTGGTCGATGATCCGCATGAGTTCTTCCACCTTGCCGGAGCGATGCTTGCCTTTGATGGTGACGGCGCTGCCATCGGCCAGGAAGTGCGCCGGGTGGTTACAAATCTGCTTAATACGGGTCAGCGAAGCCAAGATGAGGCCGCGGCGCGAGATGCCCTCCTTCTTCTTTCCCAGAGCCTGCTCCACGTCATTGACCAGAGCCTTATAGAGGGCAGCCTGCTCATCAGTCATGCGCACGGTGATGATCTGCTCAGACTTCTCCGGCAGGTCATCGATGATATTCGGGTCCGTCTTGAGGCGGCGCAGGATGAACGGGCCGGTGAGCAGGCGCAGGCGCTCCGCCATGACATCGCTTCCTTCGCGCTCGATGGCCTTGGCAAAGTGGTTGCGGAAGAAGGAAGCTGAGCCCAGGATCCCGGGGTTGCAATAGTCCAGGATGGAGCGCATTTCCGACAGCCGGTTCTCAATCGGCGTACCGGTCAGCGCCACGCGGTGCCGCGAGGGGATGGCGCGCACGGCCTTGGAGGAGCGCGTGGAGGCGTTCTTGATCGCTTGGGCTTCATCGAGGACCACGCGGTCCCACTCCACCTTGCTCAAGGTCAGGAAGTCTCGGCTGACCGTGCCATAGGAGGTGATGACGATATCGGCGTTCTGCGCCGCTGTGACCAGCTCCTCGCCCTTCAGGCGCCCGGTGCCATGTTGCACCATGACCGTAAAGTCCGGCACGAAGCGCTTGGCTTCCCTAGCCCAGTTGCCCACCACGGAGGTCGGGGCAACCACCAGGGTGGGCTTCCACGCCTCTGCTTCCCTCTCTGTCTCATGGGCGGCCTTTTCTACCGCCAGCAGGGACAACAGCTGCAGCGTCTTGCCCAAACCCATGTCATCTGCCAGCACCGCGCCGATATTGTTGCGGGACATCCAATACAGCCAGTCGACGCCCCGGCGCTGGTACTCGCGCAGCTCGGCATGGACCGTATCGGGGATCTCCACGCGGTCGGGCGCGGTACTATCCATCCCACCGAGCAAAGAGGTGTGCCACTCAGATCCGGTGAACGCTACTGGGTCCTCCGCCATGGATTTCAACGCCATCTCGCGTAGGTCCGCAAGCGTGACCGCTTCCTCTTGCTCGCCCTCGTTGAATTCCTTGCGGCGGCGCTCCACCTCCGCAACGAGCTCTTCCCAGCCAGGCTGTTCCAGCTGGCGGGCCATCTCCGCGGTCGCGGCGAGCTGCTCCAGTTCCTTTAGGGCGCGCTTACGGGCGGTATCGGCCAGTTCGCGCATGTACTGCGAGATCTTGTTGAGGGCCTGTGTATCCGCCATGACCCACTCGCCACGCAGACGAATCAGGCCGGACTTGGAGGAGATGAGCTCGTGCATTTCGGCGTCGGTAAGCTGCGTATCCCCCACCGAAAGCTTCCAGTCATAGCTGAACAGCTTCTCCATACCGATGTGCGCCTTGGTGGCGGCATCAGCAGGATCGCGCACCTCTGTGGTTTCCAGCTTGGCTTTGGTCTCCATGTGGGACCAGGACTTGGGCAGCAGCACGGTAAAGCCGGCTTTGCGCAGGGCGGCGGCGTCGTGGGTGACAAAATCCACGAGCTGTTCCGTGGTCAGGTACACATCCCAGTCCCCCGCATTCCGGCTCGCCGGCGCGGAATTGTACTTCAGCCGCGGAGCCACATCGAAGGCGTGACGACGGGCTTCACGCAGCTTCTCGACGCTCCCCCGGTCCAACTGGTCTTGGCGCACCGGGAGGGGTGAATCGGTCCCGGAGCGAACCAGCAGACGGATGGGCCACGCTGCGTCCTCGACGGCGACATTATCATTTGGTGGCTCCTCCACGAGGAACACCAGCTGCAGATCGACGGAGGTAATGGAGTCCTTCCACTCGTTGAGCCCGCGCAACAGCTGGGCCCGCCCTTTCTTCACGGGCGCGGTTTTCAGCAGCGCTTGGGCGAAGTCGTGCCAGGGGGCAGCACGTGGGGCGTCGATCTGCGGGCGCAGCTGGGCATAGGCAATCCAGTGCGTGAGCTCATCGGCCAAATCATCAGACAGGGCCCGGTTATTAATGGACAGGATGCCGGGTGCAGACGCCAGCATTTCCGCCAACCAGCTGCGCTCGCCCAAACCGGAGGCCAGCTGCCACATCGGATACCACTCGCCGGCTTGGTAGGACAGGCGGATGGTCACGCGGCCGGCGCGGACAAAACGGTAAAGCCCGCGGTAGGCGCGGATGAGCCACAGGAGATCCGGCGCGATGGTCGCACGCTGCTCCACGGAGACCGCTTGGCTATCGGTGTCGAGGTATTCCAGCTTGGCCAGTGTTTCCACCGCTTCATCTGGGGCGAACATGGCCATGGGCACCATGAGGGAGACATCCTTGCCCTTCGGCGTACGCAGGGAGACTCGCGCGCGGTTGCGGAAGGTCTTCTTGCTCAGGATGCTATCGACCACATCCGGGAAAGTTCCCTCTGGGACTGCTGAGGGCATGATGATCTTGTGCCCTTCGACCTGTTCGATCCATAGGCTCAGGCCGGAGACGGGCAGCCAGAGGCCATGCAGCAGGTAAGAAGCCATAGGGGCCAGTTTAGCAGCACGCCTTCTGGGGGTCAGGGTTGCAGAAAGTTCCCAAGTCCAGCCCAAATAAGCAATCGTTACAGTCTCGTTACATAACGACGTAACACCAGTAAGACCGTACATTAAGCTGTGACCAAGGTAACCAAATACTGGTCAACCAGCCAATTTTCAGTTGGGTAGGAGCTTGTGCCTCGTTAGCGTGGTGAGGTCCTATTTTTTAATCTCAATCTCAAGGAGAGATCAGTGCAAGACTCCACTTGGTATGTCGTTGCGATGATCATCTACCTGCTTGCCATGGCCGCTATCGGCTTCTGGAGCTACAAGCAGACGGATGAGTATGACGACTACGTTCTCGCCGGCCGCGGCCTTCACCCGTTCGTAGCCGCCCTGTCCGCCGGCGCTTCCGATATGTCGGGTTGGCTGCTCATGGGCCTGCCGGGCGCTTTGTTCCTGACCGGTATGTCCGAGCTGTGGATGGCCATCGGCCTCCTCATCGGCGCTTGGGCCAACTGGAAGTGGGTCGCGCCGCGCCTGCGCTCCTACTCCGAAATTGCCGGCAACTCTATTACCGTCCCCTCCTTCTTTGAGAACCGCCTGCACGATAAGTCGCGCATGCTGCGCATCATCGCGGCGGCGATCATTATCTTCTTCTTCACCTTCTACGTCTCTTCCGGCATGGTGGCTGGCGGCCGTTACTTCGAGTCCAGCTTCGGCGGTGACTACATGGTCGGCATGCTCGTCGTGGCTGCCGTGACGGTCTTCTACACTTTCGTCGGTGGCTTCCTTGCGGTGTCCTACACCGATACCGTCCAGGGCCTGCTCATGTTCGCCTCCCTCATCATCGTGCCGATCATGGTGCTCTTCTCCTTGGACAACCCGGGCGAGATCTTCAGCTTCGCTGCTGAGAACCCCTACGCCACCAATGGCGTTATTGAGAACCCCGATTACTTCTCCCTGTTCTCTGGCGTATCCGCCGCCGTCATCATCGGTAACTTGGCTTGGGGCTTGGGTTACTTTGGCCAGCCGCACATCATCGTGCGTTTCATGGCGCTGCGTAAGCCTTCCGATGCCCGCGCGGGCCGCTTCTACGGTGTCAGCTGGATGGGGATTTCCCTGATTGGCGCTATCTTCGTGGCGCTGTCGGGTACCGTGTTCTTCACCCAGACCGGCCACTCCATTACTGACCAGGAAAACTACGAGACCATCTTCCTGGACATGGCTCAGGTCATGTTCCACCCGCTGTTTGCTGGTCTGGTTCTGACCGCCGTTCTCGCAGCCATCATGTCCACGATGTCCTCCCAGATGCTGGTTGTCTCCACCTCCCTCATCGAGGACCTCTACCTCATCTTCGCTAAGAAGAAGCCGCGCCAGGAGGTTCTGATCAACCTCTCCCGTACCGCCGTCGTGGCCATCGCCATCATCGCTGCCGTGCTGGCCATCAACCCGTCGGATTCGATCCTGGGCCTAGTTGGCTTCGCCTGGGCTGGCTTCGGCTCCGCCTTCGGCCCAATCGTCCTGCTGGCGCTGTACTGGAAGCGCCTCAACTCCACCGGCGCTATCGCCGGCATGCTCACCGGTGCGATCGTGGCCATCGGCTGGGGCATGAGCCCGCTGGGCGATACCCTCTACGAGCTGGTTCCGGGCTTCATCTCCGCTCTACTCGTGGCTGTCGGCGTTTCCCTGGCTACCAAGGCCCCGGATGCGAAGGTCACCCAGGAGTTCGAGGAGGCTACCCGCTTGGCCAAGCTCGTTGAGAAGAACGATGACTTGGACTTCGAGGAGGCCGCAGAGAAGGTTCAGAAGTAACCCTCCTCTCTCCCCGATCCTTCTGCGCAAACCCCGCTTCAGCAGTCCAGTTACTGCTGTGGCGGGGTTTCGCTTGTGATTGACTCGGATGGCTCTACAAGGTCGCTACTCAAAAGCCTCTATTCAAAAGGCATTTCTCAAAAGGTGCCTTTGCCTCGAAAACGCCGTGTGCGAGCCTCTAAAAGGTGCCTTTGCCCCCAAAGAAACCTTCTGACTAATGCCTTTTGGGAAAAGCCGTATGGCTGCCCCACCTAACCCGTTTCTACAGTCACGTGCTTCCTGCTTATTCGGGAACCGCTCATACACCCCAGCAGTCTAAAAGTGCATGAACCTGCGCGCGGCCTATATCGGTTTCCTCTCTATAGCCACCGTGGCCTACGGCGGCTACCACCTCCTCCCCGGCCCCGACCTGGGTGTGACTACCGTGCCTGCGCGCGTGGAGGCCCCTGGCTATGACCGCGATGACTTCGGCGGCTGGGCTCCCGGAACCCGCGATAATGTCAAAGCCGCGCAGACCACCAACGGCACACTCTATGACCCCTATTCCCGCGCTCCGGCGCCGGCGCGCGTGGAAGTCGACCACGTCTTTCCGCTCTCAGCGGCCTGGGACCTTGGCGCATCAACGTGGCCGCGTGATAAGAAAATGGCCTTCGCCAATGATCCGCTCAACCTCGTCGCTACCGCCCGCAATTTGAACCAAGCCAAGTCCGATTCCTTGCCGGCGGACTGGCTCCCACCGGCTGATCGTTGCGACTATTCGCAGCGGCTTGCCGCTGTGGCCCGCAAGTATCAACTCCCGCTTCCCTCCCGCGACTATGCGGTCATGCGCCACCAGTGCCGATTCGATTTCATCTCACAGCACCGTTAGACTTTCGCTGGGAAAAGCCCCGTACAGAAAGGTAAAGCGCACTCCCCATGACTAGCTTGCTCATTTTCCTCCACGCCTTCGCCGCTATCTTGTTGGTCGGTACCGTATGTATCTCCACCTCCGCCTTCCCAGCACAGCTGGCAAAGGCTGGCGCTGGTGATGCTTCGGCTGCTGGTGCCGCCGGCATTCTCAACAAGATCACCTCGACCTATGGCTATATTTCCGCCATTGTTCCGGTTATTGGCCTGGCCGTTTTCCTTACCGACCTGGATGCCTACAAGTCCCAGGTCCAGTTCCACATTGCCCTTCTGCTCTCCGTCATCGCTTGGGTCATTCTGCTCGTCGTGGTTATCCCGAAGCAGAACAAGGCCATGGCTGCGATTGCTAGCCCGGGCAGCGCCGATGTGGCCAAGCTGAAGAAGCAGCTAGCTATGTTCTCCGGCATCTTCAACCTGCTGTGGGTTGTCTGCGCCATCCTGATGTACGTCTAAACTTTCCGGTTTAGCCCTCAATAGCAAAACCTCCCAAGCCCTCAATGAGAGTTTGGGAGGTTTCTTCTTGTGCAGCATTAAGGCCGCTGCGATGCCTGGCAGAGACTAGTCGCGCCAGCCGCCGCGGCGCCCACCACGATCACGACCGCGTCCACCGCGGTCACGGTCGCGGTATCCGCCGCGCTCACCGCGTCCACCACGGCCACGTCCACCGTAGCCGCCGCGGCCGCGATCATCGTCGAAGTTCCGGCGCGGTGGGCGGCCGGTGTCCTTCTGAATCTTGATGAGCTGTCCGGAGATACGGGTGTCCTTCAGACGCTCCAGCACTGCCGGGTCCAGGTTCTTCGGCAGGTCCACCAAGGTGTGGCCCACCGCGATGGTGATGCGGCCGAAGTCCTTGGAGGACAGGCCACCTTCATTGGCCAGCGCACCCACGATGGCTCCGGGGCGCACGTTCTGGCGCTTGCCGACGTCCAACCGGTACGTCTCAAAGTCCCCGTCCGGTCGGCGCGGGCCGCGGTCACGGTCGCGGCCAGCGCGCTCACGGCCACGGCCACGCCCGTCGCGTTCGAAGCGGTCGCGCTCGCGACGGTCCTTCTTGGATACCGGACGCTCCTTGAGCAGGAAGTCCGTCCCGCCCTGTAACTGCACGGCCAGAGCAGCAGCGATATCATCCATCGCCACGTTCTCAGCCGCGGAGTACTCGCGCACCATGTCACGGAAGAACTCGAACTGCTTGTCCTCCTGCGAAGCGCCGATGGAAGCGAAGAACTTCTCCTTGCGCTTAGCGTTGACCTCATCCGCGGTCGGAAGGTCCATCTCCTCCAAGCGGGCATTGGTCACGCGCTCGATGGAGCGCAGCATGCGGCGCTCACGCGGGGTGACAAACAGGATGGCCTCACCAGTGCGGCCAGCACGGCCGGTACGGCCGATGCGGTGCACGTAGGACTCGGTGTCATTCGGGATGTCGTAGTTGACCACGTGGGTAATGCGGTCCACGTCAAGACCGCGAGCAGCCACGTCGGTAGCCACCAGGATGTCCAGGCGGCCATCCTTGAGCTGATCGACGGTGCGTTCACGCTGCTGCTGGGCAATATCACCATTGATGGCAGCAGCGTTGTAGCCGGCCTCCTTGAGGCTGTCGGCCACGTCCTCGGTCGCGTGCTTGGTGCGGCAGAAGACGATGATGGCGTCGTAGTCAATGACCTCGAGGATGCGGGTGAAGGCATCCATCTTGTGGCGGTGCGGGGTCAGCAGGAAGCGCTGCGTGATGTTGTCATTCGTGCGGCGCTCCGACTTCACAGTGACCTCAGCGGGGTTGTTGAGGTACTGCTTGGACAGGCGGCGAATCGAGTTCGGCATGGTGGCCGAAAACAGTGCGACCTGCTTTTCTTCCGGGGTGTCCTCAAGAATGCGCTCGACGTCTTCCTGGAAGCCCATGTTGAGCATCTCGTCCGCCTCGTCGAGGACGAGGAAGCACAGCTGTGAGATGTCCAGGGAGCCCTTCTCCAGGTGGTCGATGACGCGGCCTGGGGTGCCGACGATGATCTGGGCGCCACGGCGCAGCCCGGAGAGCTGAATGCCATAAGCCTGGCCACCGTAGATAGGCAGAACCTCGATGCGACCCAAGTGGTCAGCGAAGGACTGGAAGGAGTCCGCTACCTGGAGGGCCAGCTCACGAGTGGGTGCCAGGACCAAAGCCTGCGGGTAGCGGGCCTCGGTATCGATCTGGGAGAGAACCGGCAGCGCGAAGGCTGCGGTCTTACCCGTACCCGTCTGGGCGAGGCCGACGACGTCGCGGCCTTCCATGAGGATCGGGATGGTTTCTTCCTGAATTGGGGATGGCTTGGTAAAGCCCACCTTGGACACGGCTTCCTGAACGTCATCGGGAAGGCCGAGGTGTGCAAAACCCTGGGAGTTGTCGTTGGCTGATTCTTCTTCAGCGCCGGTGTCCTCAGGGTTATTCGCAGCCCCGGTGTCCTGGTTCGACACCTGCGAAGCGTCCAATGCTTCGCCACCTTGCGAGTTTTCCTGAGATTCCGACTTATTGAATTCTTCCGGCTCGTTGACGCCGCCGGTGGCGTTATCGGTAATGCTCATTGCTCACACCAGAGTACGGTACCAACATCCAATTAGCTATTTCGCCGAAGAATTACCCGAGCTTTTCCACTAGGGGCTACTCTTTCGCAGCGTAACGCGTGGCTCGGTCACCGTGTTTGCCGCGCATGATGACGTGCCCAGACTCGATAAGCTTGCCCAGCGCGTAACGCACCTGGCCGCGGGTGAGCTGCGTACTGTTTACGATGTCCACGAGCGAGAGCTCGCCCTTCCGGCGCAACGCAGCAAGCACAAGTGCGGGGTTTCCGCCGAGCTTGGCGACGAGCCCGTCTTCCACCACACTGCCCTCACTGCCTATGCTCGCAGGCTCCGGAGCAGACAGAGAGGAAGCGTTAGCGCCGTGCGGTGCCGCGTCATGTTCGTCATCGCCTCGCCCTGCCCTCCAGAGGATCACGGTGAAGCGCACACCAGTGTCGATGAGGGTGGGCGGACGCAATCCAGCTTTCCGAAGCGATTCAAAAACCACCCGCATTCCTCCGCCCTGGCCCTCAATGACACGCTCGCCGTCCTCAAGCCGCAGCTTCGTGCTCAATGTGTATAGGCGCGGGTTCACAGCGACGGGTGACAGCATCTTTCCCCTAAGCTCTTCCACGGAGATGCCCCGCAATCCACCGGGGCTGGTCACAATCAGTGCTTGGCGGGTCAGCCGGACAGTGACAAATTTGCCGGCGCCTAAGCTTTCTGGGCCAAGGTCGCGGTGGACCACGGCATTAGCGATGACTTCACGAACAGCCTCCAGCGGTAGTTCTGGAACCTCGCGCAGGTGGCCATCTGTGCCATAGACCAAGTCAGTGTCGATATTCCTGTGCACCCACGCCACGGCTCCATCCACCAGATCCGGCACAGGGCCGTAGAATTCCTCCAGATTCCGGGTACGCGGTCCTTCTTCCCCCGCTGGGTATTGCACGGCCGCAGAAATATGCAGGTCGGGAAAGAATCCCTGCGGAAAGCGCCCCAGAGCGTATAAACCTGCCACACTCAGCTGCCCTTGGGAATCAACCACGCGGAATAGCTCCAGCAGCTCGGCATCGCTCGCACCCCGCAAACGAGGGGTGGCGCTGCGCAGCTCCGCCACCGCCTCCTTAAGCACCGAAGCATCACAGACTTCTAGGTTTGACCCGGGAACCGGTGCTGAGTCATAGGCAATGGCCTCGCGAGCGTGCAGCTTATCCACCGCGACCATGCGAAGATCATTGGCGCTCATGACGTAGTCACCATCCGCCATTCGCAGGTAAGGCCGACCCCGATAGAGTGCCGGCCGCTGGTGCGGCAGCACGCCTTCGACGTGTCCAAGCACGACAGCTCGCCCTTCGACGTACAGGGTCTGAGTCTCAATGAAGGGCGCGGGTTCCACTAGAGTGCGTGCCTGATCCGCCAGCGCGCTTTCGATGGCGCCGGGATCGTCCACGCCGTGCACCGCAAAATCGGGTTCCGCCACTCCAATAATGACGGTGCCACCGCGCGGCATGTTGGCGAAGGCACACAGAGTAGCCCCGAGGGACTGCGGCATTCCCCCGCGTCCCGACTTCACTTCCACGGTCGTAGTATCCGACTGCAAAAGGCGACAGTGCTCGAGGTAATCCTCGAGCTCATCAACCGTCCACATCATGCCTGCAGAATACCGCAGACTACAAAGTTTTACACTCTAGAGTGCAAGACTTTACGTTCTAGACTTCACGGCCACCCACGAAGGTCTTCCAGGTCATCGGCATGCCCGGGCGATAAGCCAGGTGGATAGCGCTCGGGGCATCAAGCACGTGCAGGTCCGCAGCAGCGCCCACCACCAGCGAGCCTTTAGCCGGGCGGCCTTGCGCGTCCTTTCCTGAGCCAACATCCTGGCGGCGCAGCGCGGTGGCACCGCCCAGCGTGCCGGCGGCGATGGCCTCATCAAGCGTGAGGTGCTGCTGGAGCACAGCCGTGGTCACGCAGAAGTTCATCGAGGAGGTATAGGAGGTGCCCGGGTTGAGGTTGGAGGCGATGGCGACGGTCGCGCCGGCATCAATAAGCTTCCGGCCCGACGCCAGCGGCTCACGGGTAGACAGATCGCAGGCTGGCAGCAGCGTGGCCACCGTATCGGAGGAGGCCAGCGCCTCGACATCGGCATCGCTGAGGTAGTTGACGTGGTCCACGGAGGCAGCGCCCAACTCCACCGCGAGTGCTACGCCTGGGCCCTCGCCGAGCTGGTTGCCGTGCACTCGCACGCCTAAGCCCCGGGCCTTGCCCGCCTCGAGCACGCGGCGCGACTGCCCCTCGTCGAAGGCGCCGCGCTCGCAGAAGACATCGATCCACTGCACGTGCTCGGCCACACCGTCCAGCATCGGGCCGACAACCTCGTCGAGGTAAGTCTCGGCTTCCGCTCCCGGCGGCACGAGGTGTGCGCCGAGGAAGGTAACGTCATCGACGTGGCGAGCCGCCACGCGAGCGGCCTCCACCTCGGATTCAGTATTAAGACCGTAGCCGGTCTTCGTCTCCAAGGTCGTCGTACCCCCGCGGCGGGCGGCGGCAATGCGCTCCACCAACAGCTTTTCCAGGCGCTCCTCCCCCGCCGAGCGGGTAGCGTCCATGGTCACCGCGATGCCACCGGCCTGGTAGGACTCACCCGCCATGCGGGCTTCGAACTCGGCGGAGCGGTCGCCGTCGAAGATCATGTGCGTATGAGAATCCACCCAGCCCGGCAGGACCGCGCGCCCGCCCAGGTCGACTTTCTCATCCGCGGCCGGCGCCTCGGACGCCGGTCCGATCCAGGCGATGGTGCCGTCGGTGTTGGCGATGAGGGAGGCGTCGGCAAGCGTGCCTGCCTCCGACACCGTGCGCAGCTCTGAGATTCCAGTAAACAGGGTGGACATGATCTTCTTTTCCTCTCTTATCTAGTCGCGGGCCTTGAATTCCATCGGGATACGCACGCCGCGCTCGTCGGCGACTTCCTTGGCGCGAGTGTAACCGGAATCCACGTGGCGGATAACACCCATGCCCGGGTCGTTGGTCAGCACCGCGCGCAGCTTGGCGGCGGCCAGCTCGGTACCGTCGGCCACGGTGACCTGACCGGCGTGGATGGAGCGGCCCATGCCCACGCCGCCGCCATGGTGGATGGATACCCAGGTGGCACCGGAGGAGACAGCGGTCATGGCGTTGAGCAGCGGCCAGTCGGCCACGGCATCGGTGCCGTCGAGCATGGCCTCGGTCTCGCGGTACGGGGAGGCCACAGAGCCGGAGTCGAGGTGATCACGGCCGATAACGATCGGCGCCTTGATCTTTCCTTCCTTGACCAGGTCGTTGAAGAGCAGGCCAGCCTTGTGGCGCTCGTTGTAGCCCAACCAGCAAATACGTGCCGGCAGGCCCTCGAACTCCACGTACTCCTCGGCGGCATCAAGCCAGTTGTGCAGGTGCTCGTTGTCCGGGAAGAGCTCCTTGAGTGCTTGGTCGGTGACCTTGATGTCCTCAGGGTCGCCGGAGAGCGCTGCCCAGCGGAAGGGGCCAAGACCCTCACAGAAGAGCGGGCGGATGTAGGCCGGGACGAAGCCTGGGAACTCGAAGGCACGCTGGTAGCCGGCCTTGCGGGCCTCGTCGCGGATGGAGTTGCCGTAGTCGAAGACCTCAGCACCCTCGTCTTGGAATTCCACCATGGCCTGGACCTGGGCTGCCATGGCCTCGCGGGCCTTCTTGGTAAAGGTGGTCGGGTCCGCCTTGGCCTCGTTGTGCCAGTCCTCCACGGTGATTTCGGTGGGCAGGTAGCTCAGCGGGTCATGCGCGGAGGTCTGGTCCGTGACGATGTCCACGGTGAATTCACCCGCGCGCTGGCGGCGCAGCACCTCCGGGAAAACCTCGGCGGCGTTGCCCACGAGACCCACGGACAGCGGCTTCTTGTTCTCCTTGGCGTCGAGCACCAGCTTGAGCGCCTCATCCAGGTCGGTAACAACCTCATCGAGGTAGCGCTTGTGCTGGCGGCGCTTCAGGCGGGTCTCATCCACATCGACGATGAGGCAGGCGCCGCCGTTCAAGGTTACGGAGAGCGGCTGCGCGCCGCCCATGCCGCCGCAGCCACCGGTCAGCGTCAAAGTGCCGGCGAGCGTGCCGTTGAAACGCTTCTTGGCCACGGCCGCGAAGGTCTCAAAAGTGCCCTGCAGGATGCCCTGGGTAGCGATGTAAATCCAGGAACCGGCCGTCATCTGGCCGTACATCATCAGGCCCTCGTCCTCGAGCTTGCGGAAGTGCTCCCAATTGGCCCAGTCGCCCACCAGGTTGGAATTCGCGATGAGCACGCGCGGCGCCCACTCATTGGTCTTCCAGATGCCGACCGGCTTGCCGGACTGCACCAGCAACGTCTCGTCGGACTCGAGGTTCTTGAGGGACTCCACGATGGCATCAAAAGCCTCCCAGCTGCGGGCAGCACGCCCGGTGCCGCCGTAGACCACGAGGTCCTCGGGGCGCTCAGCAACCTCAGGGTCAAGGTTGTTCATGAGCATGCGCAGCGGGGCTTCGGTCTGCCAAGACTTGGCGGTGATTTCGGTTCCGCGCGGGGCGCGTACTTCGCGGGGTTCAGACATGACTTCCTTTCGCTCGTGCTTTTCGACGCCCTCCCAAACCCCCAAGGCCGGTTCCCCGGGGCTGTCCCTAGTGGGGCTTGGTCAGCGTCACACAGGACAAGTTACTGTGACCCACAACCATGAGCCAGGACACTTTTGGCCTAGCTGTCTCAGATACGAGACTGCCGCGTGACCGGTGGTCTGCCCCCGTCTTGCCTACACCCGCCATGTCCGTCTGACACCCAGTAACCCAGCAACGCCCAAAGCCAAAAGTGCAGACCTGGAAGTGCAGACCTGCTGGGCAGGTCTGCACTTCCAGGTCTGCACTTTTGAAATCAAGGGCGCATGAAAAAGCCCCATGGCATACGCCATGGGGCTGGGGGTGGAGTTAGCGCAACGTGCCGACAGCCCCCTCTACCGCAGCCACCAGCGCACCTTCCTTGACCAGGCGCACGGTCTCTTCGATCTCCGGGGACAGATAGCGGTCGGTGCCCGGACCTTGGACGGTCTGGCGCAGAGCATCGATGACCGCGCCGGTACCCTTGGCGGGCTGGCCCTCGCGCATATCGATGGCGCGGGCGGCAGTGAGGATTTCAATGGCGAGGACGCGCTGCAGACCGTCTACGGCCTTGCGCAGCTTGCGGGCACCCGACCAGCCCATGGACACGTGGTCTTCCTGCATGGCCGAAGACGGAATGGAGTCCGCCGAAGACGGGTTGGCCAAGCGCTTGAGCTCAGAGACGATGCCCGCCTGCGCATACTGCGCAATCATGTGGCCGGAGTCCACGCCCGGGTCATCCGCAAGGAAGGCGTTAAGGCCGCGGTTACGGGCGACGTCGAGGAAGCGGTCGGTGCGGCGCTCCGAAATAGAGGCCAGGTCAGCCACGACGATGGCCAAGAAGTCCAGCGCATAGGCCACCGGCGCGCCGTGGAAATTGCCGTTGGAGACCACGCGTCCATCCTTGGCCACCACCGGGTTGTCGACGGCCGCGGCCAGCTCGCGCTCAGCAACCGTTGCTGTGTGCGCCACGGTATCGCGGAAACCACCGGCCACCTGCGGGGCACAGCGCACGGAGTAGGCGTCCTGTACCTGCTTCTTCTTGAATTCCTCGAGGGCGGCCGCGAGAATCTCCGAGCCCTCTGCGACCTGCAGGATATTGGCCGCGGCATCTGCCTGGCCCGGGTGCGGGCGCAGCTGCTGCAGGTCATCGGCGAAGACCACGAGCGTCCCCAGCAGGCCTTCCACCGTCATCGCGGTGGCGATGTCAGCGGTCTTGGCAAGCTCGCGCAGGTCAGTGATAGCCAGGCAGAGCTGCCCCAGCATGCCGTCGGTGCCGTTAATGAGTGCTAAGCCTTCCTTCTCCCGCAGCTTGAGCGGTTCAATGCCCGCAGCCGACAGCGCCTCGGCGGCCGGGGTGACCTGGCCGCCATCGACGCGCACCTCACCCTCACCCAGCAGCGCCAGCGCACAGTGTGCCAGCGGCGCCAAGTCACCGGAGCAGCCCAGGGAGCCGTATTCGCGGACCACCGGATGGATATTGGCGTTGAGCACCGCGGCATAAGTTTCCGCCACCACCGGACGCACGCCGGTACGTCCAGTGCACAGGGTGGACAAGCGCAGCAACATCAGCGCACGGATGACCTCTTGCTCAACTTCCGGGCCCGTTCCCGCCGCATGCGAGCGCACGAGTGAGAGCTGCAGTTGCGCGCGCATCTCCTCCGGAATGTGGCGCCGCGCCAGCGCACCGAAGCCGGTGGAAATACCGTAGACCGGGGTCGGATCCTGGGCTAGTTCCTCGACGCGCTCGCGGGTCGAGGCGATTTCCTCAATCGCATCCTGGGAAATCTCCACCTTCGCGCCGTAGCGTGCCACGGCCACGACTTCTTCGATACTCAGCGCCCCGATACCCACGGTCACGGTGGAAGGATAAGAATTAGACATGTAAGGCTCCTTTAACGTCGCTGCGTTACCCACGTCCCACCACCCACGTGGAAGGGAAGAAGGCACGTGAAAACACGTACTCGTTTTCACAAGAATAGAAAAATAGTGATACGCGCGACAGCCTTACGCGTTGCGCTCATAGTACAACAGGCTGCCCGGCGCGCCAATACCTCGGGCACTACCTGTTAGCGGCGCCCGTACATCCTCTCGGCCACCTGCTGCGCAGCCGCGTGCAGTTGCTGCGCGGCATCAGTGGCATCAGCTGCGCCCACGGGAAAAGTCACCGCGAGTGCCGCTGCTGGCCTGCCCACGTGGTCAACCACCGCCACGCCTACCGACGCCTGCCCGCGCGCCACCACCTCGACCTCTTCGGCCCAACCGCGTTCGCGTACCTGGCGCAAGATTTCCTTGTACTCCCCAAAACCTAAGGACCCCGGGACAAATGCTGCACGCCACTCTGCTTCTGGAAGCAATGCCAACATGGCCCGCCCAGAGGCCGTCCGCTGTGCCTGCAGCCGCACGCCCTTCTCCGTCACCAGTGACAGCGCCCCCGGCGCGCGCACCTCGTTGAGGTAGAGAATCTCCGAGCCCGCCAAACGCGATAAGTGCCCCGATCCCCCAACACTGCTGGCAATCCGCTCGAGGTGCCCCTGGGTCGCCCGCACCAAGGGCTGCTGCGTGGCATAGGCCGCGGCCATCGAGTAGGCAGCAAGCCCCAACCCGTAGGTTTGGTTCTCCGGCAGGTGTACCACGAACCCCGCGTCCACCATCTCCTTGAGCAGGTGGTAAGTAGTTGAGCGCGGCAGGTCCAGCTCACTGCGGATGCGCGCGGCGGAAATCGGCACGTCGATGGTAGACAGCAGCCGGAGGATCTCCAGTGCATTGCGCGCCGCCGGGACTCGGGAGGTACTCATGGGCCCACATTCTAATGAGCCCTCGTACAAGCCCCAGCTAAGTCACCAGGAAGGCAATCGGCGTCGCAATGATGATGGTCAGCACCACGCGCTCGAACCAGATGACCACGATCTGCCACAGCTTGATCGGAATCTTGGTGGCCAAGATGCACGGCACCAGCGCGGAGAAGAAGATAATGGCGGAGATAGCCACCACGCCGATGACGAACTTGAGCACCATGCTTTCTGAGCCCGCCACAGCCGTCGCCGGCAGGAACATCTCCGCAATGCCCATGGCCGCGGCCTTACCCGCCAGTTCCGGTTCCGGTAATTGAACAATCCAGGCGAACGGGTAGAACAGGTACCCCAGCCAGTCGAAGAGAGGGGTGAAGTTTGCCAGCAGCAAACCAATCAGGCCCACGGACATGATGGAGGGCACAATCGCCGACGCCATGCGTACGCCATCGCGCAGGTTCTCCCAAATGGCAGCGCCTAAAGACGGCGCGCGGTCCAGCGCCAGCAGCGCTTCCCGCCAGGCGGCCTTAAAGAAATTGCCCTTTACCGGCTTTTCCGGGTCCGGCTTTACACCATCTACGTAGTCATTAGGAATCCTACTCAGCGGCGGAATCCACACGGTAATCGCCGTGACCAGGAAGGTCACCACAAGGGATACTGCGAAGTACACGCCCCACATATCCATCAAGTCCAGCTGCTTGGCCACGATGACCATGAACGCTGCCGAGACCGTCGAGAAGCCCGTTGCGATGATGGAGGCCTCACGCGCGGTGTAGCCGCCGCGCTGGTACACACGGTCAGTAATGAGGATTCCCAAAGAGTAGGAGCCCACGAAGGAGGCTACCGCGTCGATGGCGGAGCGCCCCGGTGTGCGCCAGAGCGGGCGCATGATGGGCTGCATAAATACGCCCACGAATTCCAGAAAGCCGTAGCTGATGAGCAGAGCTAGGAATGCGCCGCCGATGGGTACGATGAGGCCGACGGGTGTCGCAACCGAATTCCACAGGAAGGGCACGATGTCCTCGTTGCCGAGTACCCCTGGAAGCTTTCCGATGACCATCAAGAAGGAGACCACCAGGCCCACCACGTTGAGCGCGGTAAAGACCGCTTGCAGCGGGCTTTCCTGCCAGTTTTTATTCACGATACTGCGCACCGTGCCATAGAGCGCTAGCGCCAGGATGAACCAGGGCACCAAGACTTCGGCATAGGTGCGGATGATGGTGACCACGTGGTCAAGCGGGATGGATTTCTTCCCGTCATAACTAATGGGAAAGAAGAATACGAAAGCGCCGATAGCGCTGTAGACAAAGAGGCGCCAGATGCCCTTCTTGGAGGGCACGTCATCCTCGTTCTCGTAGAAGGCGTCAACGATTGCGTCTTCAGAGTTCATGTTCTACCTCACGGTGGTGGAAACGACACGTCATTAGCACGGCCACGCACGCGCCCTTTAAAGGAACGCGCCAAGCACACACGCCGCTACACAGCGATTGCTTCTAGCCATGCCCACGCGACAGCCACACGCAGGTCTCCCACATACTAGCGGCACCCCACACAAATGTCACGCACGTCACCCCCACGCACGAAATGAGGCGTCCACCATAGCGCCGGATCAAGCTACCCACCACAAAATTGACCCCGCGTCTCAACTAGAGGAAAGTAGCTCCCAGACCCACTCGCACCAACCACTCCCCACATTCGCGGTGCTAGAACCAACTAGCGCCCGCACAGGGGGACAGAGGAGGACGCATCCCCGTGGCAGAAACCACCACCAAGCGCGCCGGCTTGAAACACCGGCACCTGCACTTCATCGCCTTAGGCTCAGCTATCGGCACCGGCCTGTTCTACGGTTCTGCCGGCGCCATCCAAGCCGCCGGCCCCTCGGTCCTCTTGGTCTATCTCCTCGGCGGCGCCGTGGTTTATTTCCTCCTGCGCGCACTCGGTGAGATGTCCGTGCACCACCCCGTTACCGGCTCCTTCGCCGAATACGCCCGCACCTTCTTAGGCCCCTGGGCCGGCTACATCACCGGCTGGATGTTCGCCTTCGAGATGGTCATCGTGGCCCTCGCCGACCTCACCGCTATCGGCGTCTACATGCAATTCTGGTTCCCCGGCTCACCCAAGTGGGTGTGGGTCGCCGCCACACTGCTTCTCGTCGGCGGCGCCAACCTCGCCACCGTCAAGGCTTTCGGCGAGCTGGAATTCGCCTTCACCATCGTCAAGGTCGGCGCGGTCATCGCGATGATCCTAGGTGGCGTGGCTGTCTTAGTCTTCGGCCTCTCCACCGCGGAGACCACCGGCCCGGCCAACCTCGTCAACGATGGCGGCTTCTTCCCCAACGGCGTCTCCGGCATGGTCGCCTCCTTCATCCTCGTTCTCTTCGCCTTCGGCGGCACGGAGATCGTCGGCGTCGCCAGTGCGGAGGCAGAAGATCCCGCCAAGTCCGTGCCCAAAGCCGTCAACACCATCCCGGTGCGCATCCTGCTGTTCTACGTCCTGGCCATCCTGGTCATCCTCATGATCAACCCCTGGCGCAGCATCACCGGTGAGGAAAGCCCCTTCGTCCAAATCTTCTCCACCCTTGGCGTCACCTGGGCTGCCGCCGCACTCAACGTCGTTGTCATCACCGCGGCGGTTTCTGCCATCAATGCGGATCTCTTCGGTGCCGGCAACGTTCTCACCGGCCTAGCACGCCAGAACCTCGCGCCAAAGGTCATGGCCAAAAAGACCCGCGGGGTGCCGGTCATGACCATGATCATCCTGCTTATCGTCATGATTATCGGCACCGGACTCAACGCGCTCATCCCGGATAACGTCTTTGAGGTCATCGCCTCCCTGGCCACGTTTGCCACCATCTACGTGTGGCTGATGATCCTCTTGGCCCACGTGGCTTCCCGCCGCCAGATGCCCACCGAGGAACGCGCCAGCCTGGAATACACCGTCCCCTTCTGGCCCTGGGGCCAATACTTCTCCATCGCCTTCATCATCTTCACTTTTGGCATCATGGTGTGGCAGGAGCAATACCGCCCGGCACTCGCCACGGGCGTTATCTTCATCCTCCTTATGACCGCCATCTTCTACCTCACCGGCCGCCGCAGCGCCGCCGCGAGCACCCCACAGGAAGCAGCCCTGCAAAATACAGCCGAACAAAGAACAGACGCGAAAGGATAACCATGAACACCGTTGATGCCCCCGCCTACTCCCCTGCCCCCGAGTGGTCCGGCCGCTCCGATGGCCCAGGCCCCGAGCATGCGCGGTGGCACAGCGTAGTTCGTCCCCTCGACCTAGCGAACCCCCAGGAACGCCCCGGCGTGGCACTCCTGG
This sequence comes from Corynebacterium sp. UMB6689, assembly GCF_030215295.1. Lineage (NCBI taxonomy): Bacteria > Bacillati > Actinomycetota > Actinomycetes > Mycobacteriales > Corynebacteriaceae > Corynebacterium > Corynebacterium sp. UMB6689. Next base: position 69,367 of record NZ_JASOLS010000002.1, read on the forward strand.
GCTTTGCCTCCGACGAGGGCGTTGAGCGCAATCATGGCCGCCCCGGCGCGGCTGCGGGCCCGGCTGCCCTGCGCGGCGCCTTGGGTTCCCTGGCGCTGCACCATCCGCATCCGCTGTACGACGCCGGCACGATCACCACCCAAGCCACCGACCTGGAGGCCGCCCACGAGCGCCTCTCCGATGCGGTGGAATCACTCTCACGCGCCGGGCACCTGCCTATCATCCTCGGCGGTGGACACGAGACCGCCTTCGGCTCCCACCGCGGTGCTTTCCGCGCCCAGGGGCCTCTGCAGATCATCAACCTGGACGCGCACTTCGATCTCCGCACCGCGGACGTGCCTACCTCCGGCACCCCGTTTAAACAAATTTCTGAGCTGGTGGGCCGGGAGGACTTCGACTATTCCGTCCTGGGAATCTCCCGCCCCAACAACACGCCCGTGCTTTTCCACGAAGCCTCCGCCCTCGGCGTCACCGTCGTCCTCGACGAGGATTTGCTCAGCATGGATCGCTCCCAGCTGCGCACAACCATCGACAGCATCTGCTCCGGCACCAAGCCCATCCACCTCTCCATCGACTTGGATGTCCTCCCCGCCGACCAGGCACCGGGTGTCTCCGCCCCCGCTGGCCTCGGCGTGCCAGTAAACACCATCCGGGCACTGGCGCTGAGCATCGCCGCCACGGGACGCCTCGCGCTTGTCGACGTCGTCGAGCTCAACCCCACCTTCGACACCGACAGCCACACCGCCAAGCTGGCCGCGCGGTTGATTGATGACATTGTGACAGCGCACTTTTCTGCTACCACAGGAGCGAATTCCTAGATAAGGCGCGGGCCAGCCGGCATACTAGTGCCCATGAGTTCACCGATTCGTGTTGTCGGAGCCGTCTTCGTAGACGGCAATCGATTCCTGGCCTGCCGCAAAGCTCCAGGAAAATCACTAGCCGGCATGTGGGAGTTTCCGGGCGGCAAGATTGAAGAAGGCGAGACGCCTAAGCAGGCTCTCGCACGTGAAATCAAAGAAGAGCTGTCCGTCAGCGCACATGTTGGTGACCAGGTCACCACGACCGTCTACGAGTATGATTTCGCCACCATCGAGCTCACGACGTTCCTGTGCACCAAGGAATCTGGGGAACTCGTTCTTAGTGATCACGATGCCACCCGTTGGGTCACCCCTACTGAGGCCCGGGAACTCGACTGGGCCCCTGCAGATATCCCCGCCGTCAAACTGCTTTCTTCGCGCCTATGAGTTCCGAGTCGATTCTGCCGTTTGGCATCTACGAAACCCCGGTCACCGCCCGAGTCCAGGAGCGAATCGAGGAAACCAAGCGAGCTCGGCCCACGGCAGCAACCGGCATCGCCCACGGTTCCAAGAAGGATGTCGACCCGCGGTTCGCCGCGGCAGTGTCCCAGCATTTTGCCAAGGCCCTCGAGCGCAAGCTCACAGAGTTATCAAAGCCCGAAGAGCGTGTGGCCCTCATCAATGGGCTCGCGCAACACCTCGGGGTGGATGAGTCCATCTCCGCCGAGGAACTGCTTTACGCCATCTATAGATCAGAGCTCGAAGAGGCCCCGAAACTCCCGGAAGTCTCGCTCAACTCCAGCGCCTTGTTCACCAACAGCGTGGACGACACCAACATGTCAGTCGAGATTGCCCGCGAGATCCGAACGGCCGACTCCGTCGACCTATTGTGCGCTTTCATCAAGACTTCAGGCATCGCGGTCATCAGCGATGAATTGGAATACCTCAGGGATCACCAGATCCCGCTGCGCGTCATCACTTCGACGTACTGCGGGGCGACCGAAGCCGCCGCCGTGCGCCGCCTCGTGGAAGACTACGGCGCTGAAGTCCGGATCTGCTACGAAAGCAAGACCACACGGTTACATGCCAAAGCCTGGCTTTTCCGCCGTCAGTCCGGATTCGACACCGCCTTCATCGGTAGCTCAAACCTCTCGCGATCAGCGCTTGTTGACGGTTGGGAATGGAACGTCCGGGGCTCTCGTTCCTCCACGCCGGAGATAATCGAAAAGTTCATCAAGACCTTCGACAGCTATTGGTACGACACTCATTTCAAAGCATTTGACCCGGACCAAGACTTCGAGCGCCTCAAGGAGGCCCTCGGCAGCGCCAGATTTCTTGAAGCAAAGCCCGGTGAAAAGCTCGAACTCTCAGGCCTTCGCGTTGAGCCCTATCCCTACCAGGAGGAGATGCTCGAAGCTTTAGATTCCGAGCGCGAAGTTCACGATCGTCATCGCAATCTCCTCATTGCCGCTACTGGTACAGGCAAGACTGTTGTGGCAGCACTGGACTACCGCCGCCTATGCGAGAAGCTGGGGCGCAGGCCACGATTGCTGTTCATTGCGCACCGGCGCGAGATTCTTACCCAGGCCCAGCGGACCTATCGCGAGGTGCTTAGCACCGCAGGTTTTGGCGAGCTCCTCGTCGGCGACACGCAGCCCGGCCAGTGGGACCATGTCTTTGCGAGCATCCAGTCTCTGCATAGCAAGCGCCTGTCAAACATTGCACCGGACCATTTTGAAGTCGTCGTCATTGACGAGTTTCACCACGCTGAGGCCCCGACCTACCGCGCAGTTCTTGACTACCTGCAACCGCGCGAGCTCTTGGGGCTAACCGCCACGCCGGAGCGCGGTGACGGCGAGAACGTACAAAAGTACTTCGACTACCGCGTGGCCCATGAACTCCGCCTCTGGGATGCATTGCGTCTCCAGCTTCTCGCCCCGTTGCACTACTACGGAGTCGACGATGATACTGACCTGACGAGCTTGACCTGGAACCGCGGGAAGAAGGATTACCAGGTTTCGGAGCTGAGCGAGTTTTACATCAAGACCGGTGAAAAGCGCACTCGGTTCATCATCAACGAGCTCAACCGCCGCATCTTCGATCTCTCCGACATGAAGGCCCTCGGATTTTGCGTATCCATCGCCCATGCCGAATACATGGCGGAGCAATTCAATCTTTTCGGCATCCCAGCTCTGGCGGTCAGCAGCAAGCTCAGCCTTGATGAGCGTCGCCGCGCCATTGAACAGCTTCGCGAAGGCACTATTAAGATCATCTTCGCCGTCGATATTTTCAACGAAGGCGTCGACATTCCATCGATCAACACGCTGCTGCTTCTGCGCCCAACGCAAAGCCCTGTGCTCTTTGTCCAACAACTTGGCCGCGGGCTGCGTCTCCATGAGGGAAAGAATGCCTGCACTGTCTTTGATTTCTTGGGTGTACAGCACGAAGAATTCGATTTCGAAGAGCGCTTCAAAGCTCTAACTCCTGCTCGCGGAAAGAACTTGGCCAAGGAGGTAGAGCAAGGATTTCCTACCGCCCCGCCAGGCTCCAACATCACCTTGGACCGTGTAACGACCGAGCGCGTTCTCAAGAACATCAAGCGCTTAGCCCGTAACTCCATTAAGAAAATACGAGCACTTATTTCTGATTACGGCACAACGGACCTCGCCAGTTTCACTAACAGCTCCGGAGTTCCGCTAGAAGACATCTACCGCCGCAAGGGAATTACGTGGACCACGCTGCTGCGCGATGAGAAGCTTCTGCCCTCCGTCCCTGCGAGCGAGCACGAAGAGTTTCTACTCAGCCGAATCCGGGTGCTGTTACACATCAACGATCCCAACCGCGTAGCGGCCTACAGTCTCCTGGTTTCTCCGGATGGGCCCACCCAAAAGGACATGACTCCCGAGCAGGTTCGGTACGCCACCATGCTCGTGCTGGCGCTGTGGGCGAACTCAAATACGCCGGTACCGGAATCCTTGGACGAGGCCCTCGGAATCATCCGCTCATGCCCTTCCTTCGTCGCTGAGGTAACTCAGGTCATGCAGCTCACGCTCGACCGCTCCCGCGTCATTCCAGAAAAGTCAACGAACAGCGTCTTGGAAACTCACGCCGACTACAGTCTTGCCGAGCTCGTCGGAGCTTTGGACGATGGCCCGTTGCGCAAATTGGCAAATCTGCCGCGCGAAGGTGTACGGCGCTTCGATGCATCAAACACCGACCTCTTCCTGGTCACCTTTCAAAAAGACGAGAGTGTCAGTGCTTCCACGAATTACCGCGATTACCCACTGGCGCCTGATCGTTTGCACTGGGAATCCCAATCCACTACGTCGCTCAAGTCCGCAATGGCCCGACGCTACATCCACCACCACGAACTCAACGGCAACATCATCATCGCCACGCGTTTTACCAAGCGGAACAAGGTGGACACGGCGTCGGCATACACCTTCTTAGGAAATGTCGATTACGTCTCGCACAGGGGCGAGAAACCCATCCAGTTTGAATGGAGCCTTCGCCGCGATATGCCTAAGCAGCTCTACACCGCCGGGCGCACTGTGGCTTAAACCTCAATTATGGTCAGGTTATGAAGTTGACGCCGTAAGCACCGTTAAATTAAGGTTTCCTTAGCAGATTAAGAAAAGATTAGTCTCTGATGCCGTGGTACAGAAGTGTGGAGGACGGTTATGGCAGCCGCGAGCGAGCGTAGCCGGAAGAGGTGGAGCCGCCCAGATAACGGTTCTGAAACTTCCATCTATGGCTTTACGCGCTTTCGGGAGCGCAGCTTCAAAACCGGCACCACCCCTCGCTGGGCTGCGTGCAGCAAGAAAGCGCGCCGCACCCACTAGAACTAAACGGCCCTGAAGACTCTGCCAGAAAGATACTGACGGAGCCTTCCAGTCTTTTGTCTATTAACGCCGCGGGCGGTAGCGGTGGCGCAGGCCCTGCAGGATTCCCTTTCTCTCCGCCAATGTGTCGCGTCCGAAAATCCACGCCACAACGCCAGCTGCAGCAACTACCGCACAGAAACCAAAGGCTGTCTCAAACCCGTACCTATCCGCCAGCAGACCAATGACGATGGGGCCTAAGATTTGCCCAAAGTCGCCTGCCATCTGGAATGTCGACAGCACCTGACCACCCGAGCGCTTCGAGCCGACGATATCCGCCACGGCTGCCTGCTGCGAAGGGGCAATAAGGCCCGAGGCGGCGCCGGACAGGGCGGAGAGGATGAGGAGGGAGACGATGTTCGTCGCCAAGCCCAGCGTGCCCACGAACAACGCGGAGCCCACAAGTCCCGCAACGATGAGTGGCCGGCGCCCCACGCGGTCCGACCAGGAGCCGGAGAACTGCAAGACGATGGCATTGCCCGCGGCAAAGGCCGCTAGCGCAACGCCTGATGTAGATGCACCGTTGGCAAAAATGGCGGCCGCGAACAGTGGCAGAACCGCTACGCGCACACCCATATTGATCCAGCCCTGGGCGAAGTTCGACGTCAGCACTGCACGGTAAGCAGTATCCGCCCAGGCTTCCTCCAAGCGCATGGGCGTAAGGTGACGCCGACGTTCATCGGCCTCATTGACTGAGGGCATAAGGATCCACACAACGAGTGCGGCGATGGCGACGCCAACGCCATAGATAAAGAAAGGCCAGCGGAATCCTAAGAAAGAGAGGCTCGCGCCCACGAGCGGGCCAATCACGTTGCCAAGAAGGAAAGACGTGGCATAGGTTGCCGAACAGCGCCCGCGAATGCTGGGTGGTGCTAGGCGCACAATGAGCCCCATCGCCGCGACAGTGAACATCGTCGAGCCAATGCCGGCGATAGTGCGCAGCGCAACGATCTGCCAATACTCCTGCGCCACGCCCACTAAACCGGTGGTCACTGCCACGGTGAACAGGCCCGTCACGTAGACGCGGCGCGTGCCGACGCGGTCGATGAGGAACCCGGCGGCGGGTGCGAAGACAAGGCGGCTAGCAGAAAAGACGGAGACTACGAGACCAGCCGCAGCCATTGAGACGTCGAAGCTGACGATGAACTGCGGCAGCAGCGGTGCAATGAGCCCGTACCCCAAGGCGATGATGAACCCGGCGGTGACCATGACCCAAATTTCCCGCGGGATTTTTACCTGCGGTTCTGCAGTATTTTTCATATCGCCACTCACTCTAGCCCACGACGTCAAATCGTCGAACAATAGTTCGACACTTTGACGTGGAATGTCCGCACAGGCATCTAGTGTGTGCGCCATGAAGAATTACAGCAGCATTCCCCAGTCCGTTCAGTCCCCGTCCACGCTCAGCCCCGGTGAGCTGACCACGGAGATCCTCTACCACCACCATGAAACTCTTCGCTCCATGGAGAGCATCATCCGCCATCCTCGCTCACTCGCGCGGCCCACTCCGCAGTGGCGGCCACCATCGAAGGTTCTGCCACCAGTGGCCATAGAAGGCGGCGAATCGCTACCGCTGACTTTTACTGTGTCGCGCCACCGCGTGGGCGAGCGGGCCAAGGCCCGCGTGCTGGGTTATGGCGAAAAGCGCGTGCCTTCTTATCTCATTACCGTACGCATCACCGATCCGACTGGACGTCCCGTTACTCCCTCGCTAGCGGAAGCCTGGGTGCGGGCACTGGTCCCAGAAGAGCTTGTCTCCGCAGTTCATGAGATTTCCAGCAGCAGTGCGGCGACGTTTGTGTGGCTGGTAGATAGCACCTACACCCCGGTGCATTCACCGCTTTCCCTCTTCGAAGGCTTCAGCCAAGCCGCCTAATACTCTCTTGGCTCCTGTCCAATGCGGGTGTGGCCCGAGTGGGTGGAGCCACGCAGCTACGAGAGCTCTGAGAGCTTTTAGAAGTAGCGCTGTATCCGGCCCAGGAGGTTGCGGGGTGGTTCCTCATCGAGGGAAAGCGTGAACCTGTCCTCCGTTAAGACGCGGTCTCGGGATGGGCGCGTCTCCGGATAGTCATAAAGACGGAGGATGGGCTGCGGCGCTAAGCGAATAGCTACGCAGACTACGAGGACCGTGAACGTTTTATCAATCACGTCGGAGCTCAGACTCTGCAAGAGAACTGCCAGGCGTCCGTCATGCAAAATTAGCTCCCACAGGGCCATGAGCTTGATGGGTCCGCTTTGTCCATACTCACCGGGCAAGAGCAAGGTACACATCGTGGTCAACAGCCCAGCAACTACTCCCACACCAGCGCCGGCGAGCATCATGACCATCATGCGCTTAAAGGCACCACGGCGCGCCAGCCAACCAAATAGGTAGGCCACCACCAGGGCCACCGGTAGGTACACCAAAAGCAGCGGGTTGTTGATGCTGGCCGAGCACGCAGTCAAAAGCGCCGTGCCCATTCCCAAGACGGGTCCGTAGACAATTGCCACGAATGCCGTGCCCATCATGTCCAAGTACAAGGGAACGCTCACGTTAAAAATCAACGAGGACAGCACAAGGTTCACTATCACCGCCAGCAACGGGTTGAGCAATGCGTGATGACCTAAAGAACGCCACTGTGCGGCAAGGAAAAGAACGGCGCCGAGCACTGTCAGGCACCACACACTGATGGAGAGGACGGAGCCAAAAACATAGTCCCCGCTACCGTAGTTCGAATTCAGCGACAGGACCCAAGCCAGAGCCGCACACACTAGGGCGGAGCCAACACACAGGCGTTGGCTCCACGATGCCTTCTTGTCCGGCATGTGTTTTGGTTGCTCCTCATTAACGTAGGGAAAAGTACGCACCTACCCTACCCTGGGAGCTTTTAGTCCTCGGAGTCACCGTCGCTATCGGCGTCCTCTGCTCCGTCCTCGTCGTAATCATCGTCTTCGTCATCATCGTCTTCGAAGAGAACGTCATCGTCCTCATCATCGGCGCCGAAGATGTCATAAACCTCAGGCTCGTCGAAGTCATCGTCATCGATGCTCACTAGCTGTGCTTCCCAATCTAAGGCTTGATCGGAGACCAAGCTGAGCACATCGAAGAGGCGGTCGAAGTCGGTGTAGGTACCCAGTTCGAGTGCCTCAGCCGGGACCTCAATGATGGGGGCTAGCCCGCCGTCTTCGTCGTCTGCATCGCCGAAGATGGCAACGCGCTCTTCCTCACTCATGTCCTCCGGGCTGTCGATATCCCAGAGCTTACTGATCGCCTCATCCTCCAGCTCATCGAGCTCTTCCTCATCGAAGTCGAAGGAGAGGAAACGCACGATCGCGCTCGGGACACCGTCGATGGTTTCCACGAGCACGCGCAGCTCCGAGTCGTTGGCAACTTCCGCCACGACCAGATTCGGGTTGAACTCATCCTGAAGAAACTCCAACTCAGCGATGCGTTCATCGGTGCCTTCCAGCAGGTCACGCAGCACCGTCACCACCTGGTCCGTGGCAATGTGGCGGGATACGGCCTCAACCGCATCGTCCACAGAAAACGCCACGGACACCAAAACGGCCTCGAAGTCTTCATCATCTTCATCCACATCGGCCGCGGCAATGTAGACGTTGGCCGCCGGCAGGATGGGGTCAATTTCCACAAACTGGATTTCCAAATCGGAGGTGATGGGCACGAACATCACATCGTCGTTGACGCGGGACTCAATGCCCTCCCCGTCCAGAGCAGAGGCGATATCTTCAAAAAAGCTCATGTGATTAACATCCGTCCATGTGGGAGTCTCACCCGGGCTGCTGCCAAGGCCCCACACATCTTACCTGCGATCTCCGTCAATAGCTCTCCTCATCGAGCAGGAATCCCAGTTCCTTCAGAATCTCCGGGCGCCCAGTACCCCACTCCAACATGTCATAGGCCTCCCATGCTTGGCGACGCCCCTCCATCGGCGCCTCCTCCACGCGCGGCTCCACATCAAAAACCATGGTCGAGCGCTGCGGCGCGCGGTATTGCGGCCAGTTGTCTAGAGGCGCTCCGCCCCGAATGAACTCGCCCCACTGCGCCTGCATGGTCTCGGTCACGTCCTCCATTTCGGAAGGCTTAGCAATGCTGTTTAGGAAGGACACTCTCGACGCCCCTGGATCGCCAAAGATGTTGGATAGCTCCATCGAATGCATCGCACCCAAGCCTAACCAGCGCAGCGCCGCTGGCGCGAAGTCGAAGCGGTACATCCACGTCGGATAACGCCGTGCGTGGTCGGAGGCCACGCGGACAGTAGGAGCCCAAAAGAGGGCGTCGGTCAGCAGATCCCCGAAATCGCGGCGGGAGACGGCACCGCCGTAGGCCGCGATGACATCCGGTGCGCTCTCCGGATCAAAGGAAGCAAGAAGTCGGAGGGCCGCTCGCTCTCGGGCGCTCTGGCGTTGGAAGAGGAATTTTCCAAAGCTGGCCTCACCGGAGTTGGTTCCCACCAGCAGCGGCACCGGGTGTTGCTTGCCGTCCTCAAAGGCTTCGATGGGATGTTGCGGGATGAGGTCGCTGTCGACAGTCGGCGCATAGCAGGAGTTCAGGTACAGCAACTCGCCCGCGCGCCACATCATGGACTGGCCAGAGCGCACGAGGTCCGCGAAGTCCTCGCGGCGCAGATCATCGGCGGTGGTATCGCGCGGCAAGGCCATCTTGTGAACCAGCTCGCGGGCCCAAAACACTGACTGCGCTCGTGAATGAATCATGCCGATCGGCGGCGACTGCGCAATCGCGCGGTGAAAAAGCCCTTCTGCACGCGGCACCGCCATGAGAGTGAGGACGGCCGCGCCGCCGGCGGATTCACCCATGAGAGTCACGTTTTCTGGGTCCCCGCCGAAGGCCGCGATATTTTCGCGTACCCATTCCAGCGCTAAGACTTGATCCGCCACAGCCGGGTTGGCACAGGCCTCACCGCCAAGACTGCGGACGTCGAGGTAGCCCAAGGCACCTAAGCGGAAATTCACCGAAACATAAACAACGTCCATCTGGGCTGCGAACTCGAAGCCGCGCAGCATCAGCATGTGGGAGGAACCCACAATGAAACTGCCGCCATGCAAATACACTACGACGGGCAGCTTCTCCCCTGCCTTAGAACCCGACGGTGTATCGGGTGAACCCGTATCGTGCGGCCGGACGACATCAAGGGTCAGGCAATCTTCTGCACCCTCGATGCGGTCGGTCCAAGAGTACACCGGCTGCGGGGCCACGTGCCCGAACTCACGGCAATCCCGGATTCCTTCCCACGCCGGGGCAGGCCGCGGTTCCATGAAACGGTTGGCGCCCGAGGTATCTGCGCCAAAAGGGATACCGCGCCACGAGCGGACAGGAGCGCTGAGCGGGCGGTCCGTGCGTAACTCTTCCTCGATGCAACCTCGTACCCAACCGCCGGTGGTGAGCACCGTGAGATCGTCGGCAAGCGCGGTGCGTGCCGCCTCCTGTGCGGCGAGGGCACGGGCGTGGAGGGAATCTGCAAGCAAGCGCGCCGCAGCCGCGCTGACCTCACGCGGAGGGAAAGGCTCAAACTCGCTCATGCCTCATACCCTAGTGCGCCACCCTGCTAGCGCGCTGGATAAAGCTTTTTCGATACGGTGGTAAACATACAGTTCAGATTCACAATCAGATTTAGTTAAAAAGTTAGGTGAGACAATGTTGGACAAGGTCTTTAACAAGGAGAAAGAGGGCAAGGACATTAGTCGCCGGGATGCATCGGTCGATCAGGCCGGCTCCGCAGAGGCTGTGGGTACCTTGGAGGTGGATGAGGCCAACCGCATCACCAAGGGATTCCTGGCGGCCATCGACAAAGTCGTCTCCGTCCAGTCCTCCGTCATCATCAACTATGTCGAGGGCCTAAAGAAGCGCAACCCTGATGCCAGCCCTGCGGAGCTGCAAGAGCTCATCGACAAGCATTTCATGAACATCATCACCGGTACCGGTGCTGCCGCGGGCGCCTCCGCGGCTATCCCTGGCATCGGCCTGGTCACCGGCGCAGCCACTATCGGCGCGGAATCCCTGGTCTTCCTTGAAGCCGCCGCCTGGTACATTCTCGCCTCCGCGCACCTGCGCGGTGACAACATCCGGGATAAGGAGCGCCGCCGCGCGCTGGTCTTGGTGGTGCTCACCGGCTCCCAAGGCAGCGCGTTGGTTGATACCTTTGTGGGTGATGCAACCTCGCTGTCGGGCGTCACCTCCGCTGCTACCCTCTCGCGTTTTTCCGGCCCTACCCTCAGCGGTCTCAACGGCCGCCTGACCAAGCTCTTCATGAAGCAGGCCACCAAGAAGCTCAAGTGGGCATGGGTATCCAAACTGCTGCCGATGGGTGTAGGCGCGGTGCTGGGAACAACCGCCAACCGTAAATTGGGCCGCCAAGTAATCAACCATGCGGGCACCCAACTCTCCCCCCTGCAGGGGGAATAAAAGGGGCGAAACCCGCTCAGGTTAGTGAGCAAACTTACAAGGGCCGTATCATAAGGAGAGACACTTTTCGGGGTGCCTTTCGCACCCGTGGATTGGCCTACTAGAGTCGAATAAAGACAAACTTAGAAGCACAGAAAGAGGCGAGCATCTGCCGTGAGCAACTCGAGCATCTATGGCCCGAATGCGTGGCTGATTGACGAACAGTTTCAGCAGTACTCCAAGGACCCGAACTCCGTAGACAAGGAGTGGCGCGAGTACTTTGAGGCCAACGGAGCACCGAAGTCGGCCGCACAGTCCAAGGCTGCGAACGCTCAATCCAGCACCCCCACCAAGAAGAAGGACGCGGCGCAGGCTGCGCCGAAGAAGACCCAGGCTGAGGAGAAGTCTTCCGCTGTTCCAGGCGCTAAGGCACCGAGCGATTCCAAGGCTTCCGCCGCATCCAAGAAGGACGCGAAAAAGACGGAGAAGAAGTCCGAGTCCCCGCTGGACCGCATCAAGGAGGCACCGGAGCCGGGCTCCCGCGTACTCAAGGGCATGTTCAAGGCCATTGCCAAGAACATGGACGAGTCCCTGGAGATCCCCACCGCTACCACCGTGCGTGACATCCCGGTCAAGCTCATGTGGGAAAACCGCGCGATGATCAACGATCACCTCAAGCGCACCCGCGGCGGCAAGATCTCCTTCACCCACATCCTGGGCTACGCGCTGGTGAAGGCCGTTCAGATCCACCCGGATATGAACGTCCGCTACGAAATCCAGGACGGCAAGCCCACCGTAGTTCAGCCGGAGCACATCAACCTGGGCCTGGCTATTGACCTTCCGCAGAAGGATGGCTCCCGCGCCCTCGTCGTCGCCGCCATCAAGGAAGCGGAAAGCAAGACCTTCTCCGAGTTCATCGATGCCTACCAGGACATCGTTGACCGCTCCCGCAAGAACAAGCTGACGATGGATGATTTCTCCGGCGTCACCATCAACCTGACCAACCCGGGTGGCATCGGTACCCGCCACTCCATCGCCCGCCTGACCAAGGGCTCCGGCTCCATCATCGGTGTGGGATCCATGGATTACCCGGCCGAGTTCGCTGGTACTTCTGCCGACCGCTTGGCAGACCTCGGCGTCGGCCGCCTAGTTACCCTGACCTCCACCTACGACCACCGCGTTATTCAAGGCGCGGAGTCCGGTGAGTTCCTGCGTACCGTGGGCCAGCTCATCCTGGATGATGCCTTCTGGGACGAGCTCTTCGAGTCCATGGGAGTTCCCTACCAGCCCTTCCGCTGGGCTGCCGACGTGCCGAACACGGGCGTCGACAAGAACACCCGCGTCATGCAGTACATCGAGGCCTACCGCTCCCGTGGCCACCTTCTCGCGGACATCAACCCGCTGGGTTGGAAGCAGCCGGGCCTGCCCTGGCCGGATCACCGCGACCTCGACCTGGCTACCCACGGCCTGACCATCTGGGATCTGGACCGCACCTTCAACGTTGGCGGTTTCGGCGGCAAGGAGACCATGACGCTGCGCGAGGTGGTTACCCGCCTGCGCTCCGCCTACACCCTCAAGGTTGGCTCCGAGTACGCCCACATCCTCGACCGCGATGAGCGCGGCTGGCTGCAGGAGCAGATTGAGGCCGGCATGCCGAAGCCGACCAACTCTGAGCAGAAGTACATCTTGCAGAAGGTCAACGCCGCTGAGGCTTTTGAGAACTTCCTGCAGACCAAGTACGTGGGCCAGAAGCGCTTCTCCTTGGAGGGCGCTGAGTCCCTCATTGCCCTGCTGGATTCCATCGTGGACACCGCAGCAGGCCAGGACCTCGACGAAGTTGTTATCGGCATGCCGCACCGCGGCCGCCTCAACGTCCTTTTCAACATCGTGGGCAAGCCACTGGCAGATATCTTCGGTGAGTTCGACGGCAACTACAAGGGCGGCCAGATGGGCGGCTCCGGTGACGTGAAGTACCACCTGGGCGCAGAGGGCGAGCACCTGCAGATGTTCGGTGACGGGGAAATCAAGGTCACCCTGGCTGCTAACCCGTCTCACCTCGAGGCCGTCGACCCGGTCATGGAAGGTATCGCACGCGCCAAGCAGGACATCCTGGACAAGGGTGCTGAGGGCCACACTGTTGTGCCGATCATGCTCCACGGCGATGCATCCTTCACCGGCCTGGGCGTGGTCCAGGAGACCATCAACCTTTCCCAGCTGCGCGGCTACACCACCGGCGGTACCGTCCACGTGGTGGTTAACAACCAGGTTGGTTTCACCACCACCCCGGATTCCGGTCGCTCCACGCACTACGCCACCGACCTGGCCAAGGGCTTCGATTGCCCGGTCTTCCACGTCAATGGCGACAACCCGGAGGCTGTTGTCTGGGTGGGCAAGCTGGCCACCGAGTACCGCCGCCGCTTTGGCAAGGACGTCTTCATTGACCTCGTTTGCTACCGCCTGCGCGGCCACAATGAGGCCGATGACCCGTCCATGACCCAGCCACGTCTCTACGACATCATCGATGACCACAAGTCCGTCCGTGAGCGCTACACCGAAGAGCTCATCGGCCGCGGTGACCTCTCCGATGAAGAGGCAGAGGCAGCTGCACGTGACTTCCACGACCAGATGGAGTCCGTCTTCGCTGACCACAAGAAGGCACAAGAGGCTGGCCCGAAGGAGCAGACTGGTATCACCTCCTCCCAGGAGCTGACCCGCGGTCTGGACACTTCCATTACCGCTGAGGAGATCGCCGAGATTGGTGATGCCTACGGCAACCCGCCAGAGGGCTTCGAGTACCACAAGCGCGTGGCCAAGGTGGCCAAGGAGCGCCAGAAGTCCTCGCGCGAGGGAGGCATCGACTGGGGCTGGGGCGAGCTCATCGCCTTCGGTTCCCTGGCTAACTCCGGCAAGGTCGTGCGCCTGGCCGGTGAGGATTCTCGCCGCGGTACCTTCACGCAGCGCCACGCGGTGGCCTTCGACCCGCGCACGGGTGAGGAGCACAACCCGGTTGCTCACCTGGCGAAGTCCAAGGGCAATGGCGGTAAGTTCATGGTCTACAACTCCGCGCTGACCGAGTTCGCCGGCATGGGCTACGAGTACGGCTACACCGTGGGTAACCCGGATGCTGTCGTGGCCTGGGAGGCACAGTTCGGTGACTTCGCCAACGGTGCGCAGACCATCATCGATGAGTACGTCTCCTCCGGTGAGGCGAAGTGGGGCCAGCTCTCCAGCCTGATCCTGCTGCTGCCGCACGGCTACGAGGGCCAAGGTCCGGACCACTCCTCCGCCCGCATTGAGCGCTTCCTGCAGCTGTGCGCTGAGGGCTCCATGACGGTGGCTCAGCCTTCCACCCCGGCTAACCACTTCCACCTGCTGCGCCGCCAGGCTCTTGGTGAGATGAAGCGCCCGCTGGTGGTCTTCACCCCGAAGTCCATGCTGCGCAACAAGGCCGCAACCTCCTCCGTGGAGGACTTCACTGAGGTCAAGAAGTTCCAGTCCGTTATCAACGACCCGAACTTCGTAGACATCAACGGCAAGAAGGTCGGCGATACTGACAAGGTCAAGACCATCATGCTGGTTTCCGGCAAGCTCTACTGGGAGCTGGCCAAGAAGAAGGAAGCCGATGGCCGCGATGACATCGCCATCGTTCGCGTGGAGATGCTCCACCCAATTCCGTTCAACCGCCTGCGTGAGGCTTTCGAGGCTTACCCGAACGCAACGCAGATTCGCTTCGTGCAGGACGAGCCCGCCAACCAGGGCCCGTGGCCGTTCTACAACGAGCACCTGCGTGAGCTCATCCCGGACATGCCGGAGATGGTCCGCGTGTCCCGCCGCTCGCAGTCCTCGACTGCTACCGGTAACGCGAAGGTTCACCAGATTGAGCAGAAGAACCTGCTCGAGGAAGCCTTCGATGTCTAAAGGCGCTTAACGCCACAGGCGCTGGCGCACAGCACAGCGCCGAGCAAGGCCCCGGCCACCACGAACTCACAGCGAGTGCGGTGGCCGGGGCCTTTTCTTGCTTGTGTAACCCGGGGTGCCTCCCCTACCAGACCACAAAAGCCGCGCTGCGCGCTCAGCCACCCGCCCCTCGCGCTCAGCTACCCGCCCTCTGTTCTCCCTTAATCGCCCTTCGCGCTCACCGTGAGCCTCAAACAGCAACCACAAGCTCTCCCGGTGAGCGCGAAGGGAGACACGCATAAGAACCTCTTCTCAGAAACTCCACGAAATGTTGGCCAGAACTGCACGATGAGATCAAGCTGTGGCGAAACCTCTAAGCGGTCTTCGCACGCACCAGCGCGTTCGACCACGATGGCGCCCCAGCTGCCGACGATCGCGGCAGAACCCACGGCAGCACTAAGAGAGTCGTTGAGCTGGACAGCGAGCTCCCCAATCTTGCTCACCTCGGGTCGAGTGGTGCTTCACGCCGAAAGCAGACAGACCTAACTCGATATGACCCCGAATTTCGAAAATGCTTTTCGACTGCCGCAGTGCAATTGAGCAAAAAGAAACGCCCGAGCTATTGCTCGGGCGTTTACTCGTGGTCTACTCAACCACTGCCGTGGGCCGGAAGGGCCCCTGCGGACACCTAGCGTTTAGGAGTCCTTGCGGCGGCTAGGACGCAGAATCAGAGCTGCACCAGCGATGAGTGCCAGCGCCACACCAATGAGGCCCAGGACGTTAGCACCGGTGTTGGCAAGCTTGCCAGACGAGGTGCTCTTGGAAGAGGCCGGGGTGCTCGTGGTCGCGCTTGGCTCGCTGCCCTGGCTCGGCTGAGCACTCTGGGTCTGCTCGGACGTCGGCTGTGCTTCCTCGCTCGGTGCCTCTTGTGCCTTCGGCTCCTCAGGCTTCAGCGGCTCAACTGGCTTGGCCGGCTTCGTCGGCAGCTCCGGAAGGTGCGGAAGCTTAAAGAAGTGGGCCAATGCCGGCGGGATAATCACCAGCGGGATGAGCGGCCACAGGCTGCTGAGGTTCGGGATGCTCGAGGTACCTGGCTTGCCTGGCTCGTCCGGGTTGCCTGGCTCATCGGGGTTGCCTGGCTCATCGGGGTTGCCTGGCTCATCGGGGTTGCCTGGCTCATCGGGGTTGCCTGGCTCGTCCGGGTTGCCTGGCTCATCGGGGTTGCCTGGCTCGTCCGGGTTGCCTGGCTCGTCCGGGTTGCCTGGCTCATCGGGGTTGCCTGGCTCGTCCGGGTTGCCTGGCTCATCGGGGTTGCCTGGCTCATCGGGGTTGCCTGGCTCATCGGGGTTGTCCGGCTTGTCCGGGTTGTCCGGCTTGTCCGGGTTGTCCGGCTTGTCCGGGTTGTCCGGCTTGTCCGGAGTGTCTGGGCCCGTCGGCTTATCGCAGTTGCACTTGGTGCCAACGCGGATCTTGCGGTCCTGCTTATCCTTCGTCACCGTCTCGGTAGTCTCCGGATCGCCCACAGGCTCACCGTTTACAAGCTTCCAAGTCTTGGAAACTTCCTTCTCACCATTGACACCAGGCTGGTCCTCTTCGACCTTGCCCGCTTCGAGGTTCGGGTCGTACTCAATGATGGTCTCGTACGGAATCTCCTCGGTGTGCTTGTCCGTCAGCTCGGTCTGGTTCTCAGCCGGACCAACCTCGATGATGCGCGGGGAAGGCTTGCTGACTTCCTCAGAAGACTCCTCCTTGCTCACCTCGCCGTTATCAACAGTCACCGTGACGCTGTGCTTGATCTCACCAGGTGTGCCTTCTTGGACAACCTTGGTCTCACCCGGCTGCAGGTCCGGGTTCACGCGAATCTCGGTCTCGTACGGGGTCTTCTCAGTCCATTCGACCTTGTCGGAAACAGGGTCCGCCTTGGTGCCCACACGGATGATCGCGTTGCTCGGCTCCTTGGTGCGCTCGGTGGTCACGGTCGGCTCGCCGGAAGGCTTACCGTCCACGATCTTCTGAGTGGAAGTGACGACCTCAGTACCCAGCTCGCCCTGCTTATCGACGACCTGCTCGCCCGCCTTCAGATTCGGATCGAAGACGATTTCAGTCTCGAACGGAACAGACTTCTCCAGCTTGGTCACTACCTCGCTGTCGTCAATCTTCGGACCGTATTCGATGATCTGCTCAACCGGCTGCTTGGTTACCTGCTCGGTGGTGTTCACCGTGGAGGTGTTGTCCTTCGCGGTGAAGTCGGCTGTGAATTCCTTCTCGCCGTATTCGCCCTTCTGGACAACCTTCATCTCACCCGGCTTCAGCTCCGGGTTCACGCGCACGATCGTGTCGTACGGCAGCGGCGCAACCCAAGTTGCCTTGTTGGTTGCCTCAGCCGGCTTGGTGCCGACAGTGACAATCTTCTCAACCGGCGTCTCGATGATCTCTTCAGTAATCTTCGGGTCGCCCGGCTTGGAGTTGACGATGTCGCGTTCGATCGTCACCTTCTTCTTGCCAGGCTTGCCTTCCTGAGTGACCTTGGATTCGCCCGGCTTCAGGCTCGGGTCGTAGACAACCTTCACCTCGTATGGAACCTCAGTCTCAATGGACTCAGTGTTCTTACCGGTGGTCTTGGTACCCACACGGATGATTTGCTTCGTCGGCTCCTTGGTGCGCTCAGTGGTTACCTCAGGATCACCATCCGGCTTTCCGTCCTTGATCTTCTGGGTAGAGGTGACAACCTCGGTACCGGTCTCACCCTGCTGATCAACCTTCTGCTGACCCTCTTCAAGAGAGTCATCGAAGACAATCTCAGTCTCGAACGGAACCGGCTTCTCAACCTTGGTCACCACAGTGGTGTCCTCAGCGGCCGGACCGTACTCAATGATCTCGTTGACCGGATCCTTGGTCTGCTTCTCCTCCGGGGTCACAGTTGCCTGATCACCCTTAGCGGTGAAGTCAGCAGTGTAGGTCTTCTCACCAGGCACGCCCTTCTGGACAACCTTGATCTCACCCGGCTTCAACTCCGGATTCGGACGAGTCTCAACCTCGAACGGAACCTGAGCAGTCCAGGTCACCTTCTCCGAAGCCTCAGACGGCTTCGTACCAACCTTGATCACCTGATCAACAGGCTGCTTGGTGATTTCCTCGGTGACCTGCGGATCACCCGGCTTGGAATTGGTGATGTCGCGCTTGACCGTCACCGTCTTCTCACCAGGAACACCCTCGGTCACAACCTTAGACGTGCCTGCAGGCAGGTTCGGATCGAACTCGATCTTCACACCGAACGGAACCTCAGACTTAACAGTCTCGGTGTTCTCACCAGTGGTCTTGGTGCCGACGCGGATCTTGGCCTTCTGTGGGGCCTTGGTCTGCTCGATGTTGATGCTCGGCTCGCCGTCCGGCTTGCCGTCCTTGATCTTCTGGGTGGAGGTAATGGTCTGCTCACCCGGGACGCCCTCTTGGTCAACAACCTGCTCGCCGGACTCAAGGGTGTCGTCGTAGACGTACTCGATCTCGAACGGGACCTCTTGGGTCTTCTTGCTGGTCAGCTCCTGATCAGGGAGAGCCGGGCCGACCTCGATGATGCGAGTAACCGGTTCCTTGGTGGTCTCTTCCTCAGCAACCTGAGCCTCAGAGCCCTTGGAGGTGAACTTAGCGGTGTAGGTCTTCTCGCCGTTCTCGCCTTCCTGGACGGTCTTCATCTCGCCAGGCTTGAGGTCCGGGTTCTCGCGAACCTCAGTCGGGTACGGAATCGGGAACTTCCAGGTCACGTCCTTGGCGCTCTCGGCAGGCTTGGTGCCGATAACGACGACCTCGTTGACCGGAGCCTTCGTCTGCTCCCAGGTGCCGTCCTTGTGCATCTTGGCTGCACCCGGCTCACCCTTGGTTTCGACCTTGTACTCACCAGCAGGGAGGGACTCGTCGAACTTGTACTCGACCTCGAACGGTTCCTCACGCTCCGGAAGTCCGAGGACATTGACGACAGCGTATGCAATATCCGTAGAACCGTCTTCGTAGGTCACGGTAACCGGAATCTTGACTTGATCGCCCGCCTTTGCATCCGCAGGTGCGGTCGCGGTGATCTGGCCATTGTCGTCAATGCTGACATTCCAACCGGCAGGAACATCACCCAGCTTGTATGGGTTTTCCTTCGCGACGTTGACGTTTTCCGGTTTTTGAAGATCAACTGGCAACGTTGCGGTCTCACCTGGATAAACCGTTTCTACAGGGTAAACCGGCTCTGCTTCCCAGTTGTTGGACAACTTCACCACGGTGGTGACTGGCACCAGCGGGGTGGAGCCGTCCGGGGTGGTCACAGTGACGTTGATGGTCTTCTTGTCACCCGGCTTGGAGTTTGCCGGTGGGGTGGAAGATACAACACCCGTGTTCGGGTCAACCGTGTACTTCCAGCCGTCAACTTCCTGCTCAAGGATCGGCTGATCATTCTCGTCCTTGCCGAAGGAGAACTTGGAACCCTTAGGTGCGTCCTGTACCTGGTGGTTCACAGCCTGGTTCGGAGCGGTGACCTGGACGTCGTAGGTCGGAGAGAAGTCGCTCCTCAAAACAACGACGGTGCCCTTGACTTCCTGCGGCTTGTCAGCGTTGTCGTAGTACGCGAGAACCGGGACGTCCAGGATGTAGCCCTCAGGAGCGGTGCGCGGAATCGTCGTGGTGATCTCACCAGTGTTCTCGTCAATCTTGACGGTCCACGTGCCACTGTCATCCGTGTGGGTGTACTCAGTCTTGCCTTCCGGGAAGGTGTAGCGCTTCGGCGCTTCGTCGGTCGTGTTACCGCTCAGGCCGCGCTCCGGAATCTCAGGCTTGAGGGAGACCTTGGCAGTCGGCTTATTGGTGACCGTGTCGTAGTTCGGGATCTTGATGTCGACGATCGCCTGGAACTGGGTCTCGATCTCGTCCGTGGTCTGGTCCGGGTAGGTCGCCTTCACCTTCGGGGTGATGATGGTCCCCGGTGCAACAGAGTCGTCCGCCTTCGCGGTGACCTTGCCGGTGTCATCGACGGTGACGGTCCAGCCATCCGGGACAGTGGACTCGTCGATTTCGAACTTGGCCGGGTGGACCGGCTTGTGGCCCTTCATGATGGACTTGGTTCCCACCTGAGCGGTGATGTCCTCATTCAGCTTGCCCTTGGACAGACCAGGGCGCACCAGGTCGGTGACCTGGGTGTTGTTCGGGTCGACCACGACGAGCAACTCGAGCTCATCGGTGGAGCCGTTGGAGTACTCGACGGTGATCTTCGGGCGTGCGAAGGTGCCCGGGCGTGGGTTCTCCGGAGCGGTGACGGTGACGTTGTAGTCCTCGTCCATCTCCACGGTCCAGCCCTCGTAGACGTACTTCTCGTCCAGGGTGGCCTTGGCCTCGAAGCCGTCATCACCCTTCTTCTTCGCCAAGTCCTTGATCAGGTCAGGGGTCTGGGTGAAGGTGACCTTCTGCGGCTCGGTCGCGATCGGGCCGGTAGCACTATCGACGCCGGAGATGATCGAAGCGTCCGTCTTGTCGTACTTCGGGTCGTGGTACTCGGTGTCATCCAGCGAGAACGCCTTGGAGTCGATGACGTTCGCCTTGCTGTAGCGGTCCAGCGAGTTGGAGCTGTCGAAGGCTCCATCATGTTCGAGCCACTCATTGTTGTTCTTAGCTGCAGCCTTGAGCTGCTCCACGCTACGCGGATTTGCCAGAACGGAGAAGTTGACGTTCTTGTCGGTCGCCAGGTCGGTACCGCGGTACTCGGGCCAGGTGAAGTAGATGTCACCGTTGGCGTCGATACGCAGGTTTTTGGTACCGCCAGATGCTGCCGGGTCGGTGGTGCCGATGAACGCGCCGTTGCCGTCGTAGGCCTCTACGACCATGCGGGACATGGAATCGTCCGTGCCGCCGCCCGTCACATCCGGGATGTTGATCTTACCGACCTTGGTTTCATCGCCAGGGACAATGACGTGTTTTTCGAAGCTCTCCCACGAAACCGTGATCGGGTTACATTCGATGTTCTCGCTCGGCCACGGGTTCACGATGGCCGTAAAGGATGAGCTGGTTCCCTGGGTGGCCCTAGCCTTTGTGGTAGGATTTTCCTGCGTATAGTTGCCCTGCCAGGCGTAACGTACCGGGTTTGCGGCAGTGGCCTCAGCGAACTGCTTGACTTTCGCATCGGTCAGTTTCGCGTTGAGGTTCAGGTTTCGCTGTTGCCTAGAGCCATCAATCTTGAGGAATTCGTCGGCCTTGTATGTGACCTTGCCGCCAAGGGTCTGGCCCGCGTCCATAGCGGGAATTTGACCTGTGTTGAGGTACCCACCCATAAGGCCTGAATTGGTAAAGCCCCAATCAGCGAACGTGCGGTCCTTCGAGTTATCAAAGGAGACGCTCAAGCCCCAGGCTTTCTTGTTGGGGCTGCTATCACTCGGCTCAGAGGTATACCAGCTGAAACCAGCCTGGCTGCCCTCCGGGGTTTTTCCGAGACAGTACACGAACCGGCCGGCAGGTCGGAGGCCTTCTGGGCGTCCTTCTCCACCGCGCCGGACTTTTCGCGGATGCCGCCAGAGAGCTCCGCAGCGGTGGCGTCTGGGACCACAGTATTAAAAGAGGTGATGCTGAGGCCGCTCAGCGCGAGTGTAATAGCAGAAAGAGCTGCTACTCCTTTACGGGAAGAGCGCCGCCCGGCGGAGCCACTTCGTGGTGCATTCATTCCTTAGGTCCTTTCAAGTGCAGTACCCTGCCCCACCCCACAGTGCGGAAACCCGAAAGCCGCGGCGGCTTATCAAGACATTTCCTCACAAATCCCCTTAAGAATTGACAGGGAATAGGCAGATGAACGCCAAAAATTATACCCTCACACACATAAAACCACAAGAAAAATAGGGCTTTACCTGGAATCTTTAAGAATAAGTCCACAAGCGTATGGGAGCTATAGATTCCCCTTAACCGCCCACCCTGTGAGACACCTATCCGTATCTGCACGTAAGGAGCGGGCGGTGCGGCGAGACGTCGCCAAGCAGGGCGTGTCCAGCGCTGTTTTATACAGTCCCGTATCGCCACCCCA
Source organism: Corynebacterium sp. UMB6689 (assembly GCF_030215295.1). Classification (NCBI taxonomy): domain Bacteria; kingdom Bacillati; phylum Actinomycetota; class Actinomycetes; order Mycobacteriales; family Corynebacteriaceae; genus Corynebacterium; species Corynebacterium sp. UMB6689. The sequence goes on from NZ_JASOLS010000002.1 coordinate 91,381, forward strand.
GGCGCCGAGGACTGCGCCCTATAGCTTGTATCTCCTAGGATTCCTTGTGAACCAGATCCGACCCACCGGAAGAGTTGGAGTCACCTTCCTCGTTGAGGTTCTGCATAAGATTGGCCTCCATCCAGGCGCGCACGGCCCCCTCAAAGTCCTCAGAATCTTCCACTTCCTGCACGACTTCATCAAGATCCTGCGCGGTGAGGAACTTGGTGAAGGAGGCTATCTCCAGCTTCTCATCGCGGTTGAATAGCCCATCCTGGTAGACCACGACGTAATTCTGTGGAAGCTCCGGCTTAGAGCTAGGGCAACCTTCAGCACCGGCTGGCTCCACCACGGAGACCTCTGGCGGCAAGGAGGCCATGAGAGCGATGTGGGTGCGCTCCAAAAAATCCACGTCCTTGGTGCCTTCTCCCTTGGCAGCCACGTAGTCCTTGGAAACCGCGCGGGCTTCCTCCGGGTTGTAGACGCTTAAGAATTCACCCGTGCAGCCGACGAAGAAGTTGCCATTAGTGCTTACCCCGCTGACATGTTCCCCTCCCTGGCGCACCAGCATGTGGTCCTGGGATACGGTGGCCGCGCGCCCCTCATCGCGCAGGGTCTGGCGGTAGATTTCCGCCAGGACGCGCTGCTCATGGGATGTCGGGTCAATCATGATGGTGATCGGCGCCGAAGCCACTGGGTCCGGCTCCGGCTTGGGTTCATACCCAGAGCAGGCGCTTAACGACGCCCCCACAACCCCCACCGTTAGCACCCCAACAACGCGGGCGAAGGTGCGGGAACGTGCAGCAAAGCGGGGCATCACAATCAGGCGCATTCTTTCCATTCAACCGGACATGCAGCACACATGTCGCTGTTCTTCAGGGTTCTTAAGTCCGCAGCGCTGGGCCGCAGCATCTGGCTGAATCTTACACACCCTGCTGGCCGGAGCGCGGTGTGGCTCTCCCCGATAGCAAGTGACTAGACTAATGCGCGTTATGACTAGCGCTATTACTGAATCTTCCGTTCGCGACGCGCTCACCCGCGTCGATGACCCAGAAATCGGCCGCCCCATCACGGAGCTCGGCATGGTGAAGTCCGTGACTGTTAACGCCCCCGACGTCGACATCGAGCTTTATCTCACCATCGCCGGCTGCCCGATGAAGGGCACCATCGAGTCCAATACCCGCGCAGCCGTCGAAGAGCTCGACGGTGTCGGCAACATCAGCATCTCCATGACTCCGATGAGCGACGAGCAGCGTAAGGAGCTCAAGCAGAAGCTGCGCGGCGGGCAGGCCGAGCCGGAGATCCCCTTTGCCAAGCCCGAGTCCACCACCCGCGTATTCGCGGTGGCTTCCGGCAAGGGCGGCGTGGGCAAGTCCTCCGTCACGGTGAACCTGGCCGCAGCCTTGGTCAACAAGGGGCTCAAGGTGGGCATCGTGGACGCGGATATCTACGGCCACTCCGTGCCCAGCCTGCTGGGTTCCACGGCGGGCCCCACAGTGCTTGACGACGAAATGCTGCTTCCCCCCATCTCCCACGGCATTAAGCACATTTCCATTGGCCAATTCGTCGAGGGCAATGCGCCCGTCGTCTGGCGCGGACCAATGCTCCACCGCGCCCTGCAGCAGTTCCTCGCGGACGTCTTCTGGGGCGACTTGGACGTACTCCTGCTGGACCTGCCGCCGGGTACTGGTGACGTGGCCCTATCGGTGGCCCAGCTCATCCCCAATGCGGAGCTGCTCATCGTGACCACCCCGCAGGCTGCTGCGGCCGAGGTGGCTGAGCGTGCCGGTTCCATCTCCCAGCAAACGCGCCAGCGCGTGGCCGGCGTGATTGAGAACATGGGTGCCATGGTCATGCCGGATGGCTCCACCATGGATATCTTCGGCTCCGGCGGCGGAACAGTGGTGGCCGAGCGCCTCAGCGTCCTACTGGGCCACGAGGTTCCCCTATTGTCCAGCATCCCGCTCGATCCGAGCCTGCGCGCGGCTGGCGATGCCGGAACCCCCATCGTCATCTCCGCGCCCGACTCCCCCGCTACCCAAGCCATCACCAAGGTGGCGGATTCCATTGCGGTGCGCTCCGATTCCCTCGTGGGTAAGAAGCTCGGCTTGGGTGTGACCCGCAAAGGCTAAATAGCCTTTAGGTGACATCCTCCCAGGAGGAGCTGCCCTCGCCGGTGGGCGCATTCCCACCGCGCGGGGGCTGTGTCGTTTTAGTCGCCTTCTCCCCCGTCGGCTGTTGTACTCCGGCGTTCAGGTCCGGGTAGACCTCCGAATAATCAAAAGTCGGCCGGCCAGGGGTCTGCTGCGGCGCTGGCTGCGCCGGACCCTGCTGCGTGTGCGCGGGTTGGTTGTTCATATCCGCATCGTGCTCATACGGGCTGGTGCTCTTCTTGATGTCCTCCGCCATCTTCTTGGGGTTGAAATCATCCCAGGCGGAGTCGTCGCCGTCGAAAAGCGCCTTGGTGATAGCCCCGCGCGGTCCCATGCGCGTCCACTCCGCCGCCTGGCTGAGAGGTACGCGGAGGTCATCGAACTCCGCGCCGAGACCACTCATCTCACCGTTGAGCTCCGCCTTAGCGTTCGCAATGGCCTTGCGCGCGGCGTAGATAGCTGCGCGCACGTCCATAATCACGCCGGGCAGGCGCTCGGGACCGATGATGACGAGGCCGAGGAGCACGATGACAAGGATCTCGACCCAACCAATTGAGGAAAACACGAAACTATCTTAACTACTTCGATGAAGGAGACAGGGTGACGGGCGCGCGGGAGGCTTCGGGGTTTGAGTTATCCCCTTTGGTTGTGCCGGATGGCGCGCACGACCATCTCCACCTTGTCCAGAAAGTCCTGGCGTGGCTGGTGCGTGGGCGCTTCCGCATCCGGCCCGGGGCCGGCGCCCTGGTGGGCGATGCCCGCGAGCTTCGCCATGAGTGAATCCGGCGCCTTGACGTGGGATTCCACGCTGCATTCGCGCACCCACTCGGCAGCATTGCGCTGGTGGTGAATTTCTGCGCGGCATTCCGGGCAGTGCACGAGGTGGATGCGTACGCGGTGGGCATACTTGGCCGGCATTTCGCCGTCGACAAAAGCGACGACCGCCTCGGGCCCTAAATGGCCGATAGTATCTGCCCGCTGGGCGCGGGACTTTGCCTTATCGCGGACTTTGGCTTGGGCCTCGGTGAAGAACCCGGACAGGCTCAGGGAATGCCCGTCGCTGCTATGTCCTTCTGCTTTCACCTCAACGTCACCTCACCTCAGTGCATGCTCTTGTGCAGTGGCCTAGTGCTTAGCTGCGGGAGTCTAGCCCTCTAAGATTCAAACGCTGCCCAGTCTAGCGGGTACGCAGCAGGCTGCGCGTGTCTGCGTTTGTCTGGGCTTCCTTTTCCAGCGCGGCACGCAGCTGGGAGCGGCCGCGGTGGATGCGCGAACGCACAGTACCCATCTTCACGCCGAGGGTTTCAGCGATTTCGTCGTAGCTCATACCCACGACATCACAGAGAACCACCGCCACACGGAAGTCCGGCGCCAGGTTATCCAGGGCTGACTGCAACGCCGGATCCAGGTTGGCCACCGTGTAGGCCTGCTCCGGGGTCATATCTGTACCTGGGACACGCTCATAATCCTCCGGCAGGGCTTCCATGCGGATCTTGGAGCGGTGGCGGACCATATCCAAAAAGAGATTGGTGGTAATCCGGTGCAGCCAGCCCCCAAAGGTTCCTGCTTGGTACTTATCCAAGGAGCGGAAGACACGCATGAAGGTTTCCTGCGTGAGGTCTTCGGCATCGTGCTGGTTACCAGACAGGCGATACGCCAAGCGATAGACATCATCGGCGTGCTCAGCCACGAGCTCACTCCACGAAGGCATCTCGGCCTGGCCGGCGTCGAATGCAGCGGTTCCGGTCAACTCCTCAACTTCAGCACTGACAGCATGGCTGCCAGTGGCAGAGGAATCGGTGGAACGGTGAGCGTGCTCAAACTCGCGCTGCTGTGTGGTCATGGCGAATATCTTTCTATAGTGCGCGTCGAAACTCCAGCCACGGCCCTGTGAGCAGCCTGTGAATCCGTCACACCTCTTACATGCGCTTCTTGCGTCACAGCTGAGGAGAGTTGCGGGCGATTCTCGGCACGCAGCTGAGGCGATTTCACTATGGTTTTCTTTGTGACTACTACGGCTTATGACGCAATGCGTACCTATATCGAATCCACCAGCGAGGTCTCCGAGGTGCTCGCCGGCGCCCGCGCCCATGCGGAGGAGTACGGCCTGCCGGCCCCGGATGAAGCCACCGGCCAGCTGCTCAGCACGCTCGCGGCGGCTTCATCCGGCACCACCTCCCGCCCGCAAGCGGTAGCGATCACTCCCGCAGCATCCGTCGTGGGCCTCTACTTGCTCGCCGGCATGCCGGAGAACGGAATCCTTACCTGCATTGACCCGGAAGCCGAGCACCAGGCCAGCGCCAAGAGAACTTTCCGCGAGGCCGGCTACTCCCCTAGCCGTGGGCGCTTCTTGCCCTCGCGTCCCCTCGACATCATGGGCCGCCTAGCCAATGACACCTACCAGGTGATTTACGCCGAGGTCCCAGCGCTCGATATGCCCGCGCTGCTCAAGGCCGCTTGGCCTCTACTGCATCAGCACGGCACCTTGGTGTTGGCCAATGCGCTTCTCGACGGCACCGTCGCCGACCCCTCCCGCACCGACCGCGACACCGCCGCCGCCCGCGAAGCCGACGAATACGCTCGCTCTCTCGAGGGTGCTGCCGTCACTCGCCTGCCGTATGGGGCGGGCCTAACACTCATCACCAAGCTGTAGTCGCCTTCTGAAACTGCCCGATCTGCCAAAACCATCGCCCGTTTTTCGATCGGCACGGAGATTTTCGTCATCTAGGGCACCGTTGGTTTAGCCACTGATACGTCTCCGAGCTAAACCCCGCCCTGTGTCGTCGGTGTCCTTTTTGCGCCGACTTTTTATTCCTTCTCCGTTCCCCCCCACCCTTCGCGCTCACCGTGGGGGCTTCGCTAGGCGGGCTGCGCGCTCTCGGTGAGCGCGAAGGGAGTGTACTGAAAGGTGCGGTGTTGCAGGGCGTTGTTGCGCAGGCTCCTGAAGCATTCCGAGACTCGTCGGCGCCACCAAAACCACGAAAGGCGGACGTGGAGTGGACTTCAATCCACCCACACGCCCGCTTAAGGCGCTGCGCTGTCTCGCGGCTTAGACCTTTACGTTCTTGCCCACGACAACCACGCCGCCCTCAGACACCTTGAATCGCTCCTCATCGCGCTCGCGGTCAACACCAATGATGGCCCCGTCGCTGACCACCACGTTCTTATCCAAGATGGCATGACGAACTACCGCGCCCCGGCCAATGCGCACGCCTGGCAGGATGACGGAGCCTTCCACCGTCGCGCCATCCGCCACGTGCACGTCTGAAGCCAACACGGAGTTGCGCACCGTACCACCGGAGACGATGCAGCCCGGAGCCACCATCGAAGACTGCGCAATACCGTTCTGCACGAACTTCGCCGGCGGGAAGTTGGAATCATCCGTAGAGTGAATGGGCCACGAACGGTTGTACAGGTTGAAAATCGGGTGCACCGAAATCATGTCCATGTGTGCCTCATAGAAGGAGTCGATGGTGCCAACATCACGCCAATAGCCATGGTCACGCTCCGTGGCACCGGGCACCTCATTGGCCATGAAGTCATAAACATGCGCCTGCCCACGCTCCACAAAATAAGGAATGATGTTGCCGCCCATGTCATGTGCGGAGTCCTCATCCTTTTCGTCTTCCAGCAAAGCGTCGATAAGCGCCTGCGTGGTAAAAACGTAGTTGCCCATGGAGGCGTAGGTCATGTTCGGGTCGTCCGGGGTCGCCGGAGGATTGGCAGGCTTCTCGACGAACTCCGTAATCGTGCCCATCCCATCCGCCTGAATGCAGCCAAAGGCAGAAGCCTCAGAACGCGGGACGCGGATGCCCGCCACCGAGCAGTCCAGGCCAGTCGCGATGTGCTCCTCCACCATCTGCGCTGGGTCCATGCGGTAGACGTGGTCAGCACCGAAGACGATGACATAATCCGGCTTCTCGTCATAGATGAGGTTCAGCGACTGCAGGATCGCATCGGCCGAACCGTTGTACCAGCGCTTACCGCGGCGCTGCTGAGCGGGCACGGAAGCGATGTACTGCGGAGTCGGACCAGACAGGTTCCACGCTTGGGAGATATGGCGGTCCAGAGAGTGGGACTTGTACTGGGTCAGCACAGCAATTTTGAGGAATCCGGCGTTGACAAGGTTCGACAGCACGAAGTCGATCAGGCGATAGGAACCACCGAAAGGAACGGCGGGCTTAGCGCGGTCTTCCGTCAGCGGAAAGAGGCGCTTTCCCTCGCCGCCGGCAAGGACAATAGCAAGGACATTAGGAAGGCTTCTCACACCACCCAATTTATAGACGTTTTCTGGATCGCGCAGAAGAAGTGCGTTTGTTTCTACCCCCCATTGTCCACCTCACACCCCGCCCGCTGCTTTCCGACGAACCACCGCACCGACCTGTCCATCAAGGTTTAGCGCGAGCTGTGGATAATCCGTATTCTGGCGAGTATGAGAGCCGGAATATTTTCTAAGGAGTATCCGCCAGAGATTTATGGCGGAGCGGGCGTCCACGTCGCAGAGCTCACGCGCTTCATGCGCGAGATTATTGATGTCTCTGTGCACTGCATGGGTTCTGAACGCGATGAGAAGGACGTCTTTGTACATGGCATTGATCCTGCGTTGAAGGAGGCCAATGCCGCCGTGCAGACGCTTTCCACGGGTCTGCGTATGGCCAATGCCGCTTCTGATATCGATGTGGCTCACTCCCATACCTGGTACACCGGTCTAGGTGGCCACCTTGCCGGCCGCCTATACGGCATCCCCCACGTGGTCACCGCGCACTCGCTCGAACCGCACCGCCCATGGAAGCGCGAGCAACTCGGTGGTGGCTATGAGATCTCCTCGTGGTCCGAGAAGAACGCTATGGAATATGCCGATGCCGTCATCGCCGTGTCGGCCGGGATGAAAGATTCCATCTTGGATGCCTACCCCCGCATCGACGCCGACAAGGTCCATGTAGTCCTTAACGGCATTGATACTCAGGTCTGGCAGCCGGGTGAATCCACGGTGCTGGATGAGCTGGGCGTCGACAAGCAGCGTCCCATCGTTGCCTTCGTGGGCCGGATTACTCGGCAGAAAGGCGTCAAGCACCTGCTCAAGGCTGCCCAGAGCTTTGATGCAGACATTCAGCTTGTGCTGTGTGCTGGCGCGCCGGACACACCGGAGATTGCGGCAGAGACCGAAGCCCTCGTGGAGGAACTGAGCGCGCAACGTGACGGCCTGTACTGGGTCAAGGACATGCTCTCGCGCGAGCAGATCAAGCAGGTCTACTCCGGTGCGGACGTTTTCGTGTGCCCCTCTATTTATGAGCCGCTGGGGATTGTCAACCTTGAGGCAATGGCCTGTGGCACCGCGGTTGTGGCCTCCAATGTGGGTGGCATCCCTGAGGTCGTCGTGGACGGCGAAACCGGCGTTCTGGTCAACTATGACGTAAATGACGAAGCCACCTTTGAAGCTGATCTGGCTGCCGCTGTGAACCGTGTCGCCGCCGATAAAGAGCTGGCATTACGATTCGGTTCCGCCGGCCGCCAGCGCGCCATCGAGGACTTCTCGTGGGCTACCATCGCGCAGCAGACCGTGGACATTTACCGCTCGTTAATGTAGGAAGGACTGCCGTGACGCATAAAGAAACGCACCATCGCCCAGAACTTCACTTCGTTCCCGATAGCGGGATCCTCGACGCCCCCGCAGGAATCGTTCGGGACGGTCATACCTGGCACTTGTTCCACCAGTACCGTCCTGATGCCGGCCAGCCTGCGCGCTGGGGCCATTCCACCTCTGAGGAAACGGCCTTCGAGTGGCTGGAGTGCGACGACGTCCTCGCCACCGTTGGCGGCGAGCTATCGCTGCGTGCAGGATCCGTGGCGGAAGGAAAGGACGCTCTCAACCTGTACTTCACGTCGGTGACCTCGGTCGGCACTAGCGTGCGCTTGGCGCGCTACACCGACTACGCCGATGAATGCATCGTGTCAGATGACCCTTCGGCGCTCGACCCAGACGTTGTCCGCTTCGGGGAAGCCGTAGGCGCCCACACCAATTATGACCGCTTCCGCTCGCCCTCCGTGGTCCCGGACTGGGCTAAGGAAGACCGCGAAGAGGGACACGATGGCTGGCTTATGCTGGCGCTGACCGGGCATTCCGACGCACCAGTACCGGTAATCCTGGACAGCCCCAATGGCGAATCCTGGACGCTCCTCGGGCCCTTGAGCTTCGATGGTGATCCTGGCTTTAAGGAGGACGAAGTTCCGGCCACCTCTCCCATCCCGCCGGTGGTTTCACCGCGTCTGGTACGCCTGCGCGACGAGGTGGATAGGGAAATTTACGACGTTCTCTTCGTGACCTTGGAACGCGAGGGCCGCGATGTCTCCGGATATATCGTGGGCCGCCTTGATGGCACTGTGTTCACCGTGGCGAAGGGCTTCCAGCGCGTGGACTTTGGCCATGATTTCTCCCGTCCGCGCAACACCAACACCACGACCGGAACAATTCCGCAGGATTGCCGCTACGACCGCGCAGTCATCCTCGGTCTGCTCAACGGCAACGGCCGCGGCGATGATGCCACCAAGCACCCCACGTGGGAGGCTGAGGGCTGGGCTAATAGCTTGTCCCTGCCGCGCGCGGTGACGCTGCAGGGCGGCGTGCTGTTCCAAACCCCGGCGGAGGGGCTGCCGGATGCTGTAAAGCTTTCGGATTACGCACAGTCTTGGACGGGCGTCCTCGAAGTACCTACGGGTTCGAGCGTGACCGTGACGCTGAAGGACGGCTCTGGCGATACCGCTGCGGTCATTCGCCATACTGGTGAAGAAATCAGCCTGGACCGCTCCATGTCCAAGGCCTTCGATAACTACTTCAAGGACTCCGCTCCTGCGGTAGCGCCGCTGGCTGAGGGGGATTCGGATACCCTCACCGTCATTCAGGATGGTGCCAGCGTTGAGGTCTTCGTCGACGGCGGTTTGGTGGCCATGAGCTCCCGTGTCTACTTCGATGGTGGTTGCTCCGCCATCGAAGTCAGCACCAATGGCAAAGCTGTCATTGAACAGTCCTGGAGCCGCAAGGGTACCAAGCGTTCCTAATCGCATCGACTGCGAGACGGCATATAGGAGGAGGACCGAGTTGTCTCGGTCCTCTTTTTAATGCGCCCCCTACCCTTCGCGCTCACCGGGGTTCTCAAACAACCACCGCGGGCGCTGCCGGTGAGCGCGAAAGGAGATTGAGGCGGAGGTCTATGCAGATGCCTTCGAGCGCCGACAAGACCACGCAACATCAGAGCCACAACGAGCCAGGCCGGGCCTCACCCCGCCCTTCGCGCTCACCGCGGACCATAAACTTCCTCCACGCTCATCCCCGGTGAGCGCGAAGGGAGACCACGGCGGACTGGGCAGCTGCAAGCCCCCCTTCGCGCTCACCGTGGACATCAAACAACCACCGCGCCCACTCCCAGTGAGCGCGAAGGGTGGTTTCGAAGAGACGCAGCGAAGGAAGGCCCTAAAAGGAGCGTCAGCAATTAGGCCGAGCGCAGGCGATCCAGGCGAGCGTGAGCCGTCACGGTCAGCGACTGCGGCAAGGAGGCCATGCGCTCTGCCAGCTCTTCCGGACTGATGTGGCGCGCCGACGGGCTCATACCAACCTGTGCGGCGATGGAGGCCTTATCCAAGACGATGGGGAAGGAAATATCGACCGGGTCGGCCGCCTGCTCCAAGAAACCTTCCGCCTGCGCGTAAAGGCGTTCCACCTTGCCTTCTTCCACGCCGAGGATGCCCAGAGGCTCCCGCAGCTCGTCCAGATGGCCCGTCTGTGGAGTCAGCACGATGACCTCCCCGCCCGGTGCAAGGACACGCTGGAACTCCGCCGGATTGCGCGGGGCGAAGACCACCGAGATGGCGTGAATCGAATCATCCTTTAGCGGAAGGCGCTCCCATACATCCGCAACCACGGCGCCAACTCGCTCATGCGACTTGGCCAAGTGCTTAGCCGCGTGCGTAGAGATATCCAGGCCAACGCCGCGTGCGCCCTCAATCGAATCAAGGGTGTGTGCGAGGTAGTAACCCGTACCCGCGCCGACCTCAAGGAGCGCAGGGGCGGTGTCCGCATTCAGGCCAGCCGCATGTTCAGCCGCATCCTGGGTCTCCAGAGAATCCTGCACCGCACCGGTGACTGCCTCCACGAAGGGAGCAAAGTGTCCCATGGCCAGGTAGGTTTCGCGGGCGTTGACCATCGCGGCATCATCGCCTTGGTGCTTCAAACCGGCACCAGCTGCCAGCGTGACGTAGCCCTGCTTGGCCACATCATAGGAATGGCCGGTCTCCGACACGAGGCGGGAAAAATCATCCGCACCCTGCAGGGCGCTGCCATCGGCGGGATCGGCCAGAATATCGACGATATGTGAAAGCATGCTCCTAGACTAGCTAGAAACTGCTACGAGGAGTGAACCCAGCTCCGCTGCTTCTTCTTTGCTGAGCTCAATCACAATGCGCCCACCCCCGTCAGAAGGAATGCGCATGACAATCTTGCGGGACTCCTCTACCGCTTCCATCTCTCCACCAGTGGTACGGGGCTTCATCGCTGCCATATTGAGTCTCCTTCGACTGAGTTTTGTACGTCCCTCTAGTCTAGCCCTTTTTCAGCCGACGGCGGCAGGCTCGTTCCCACAGGCTTCCCCGCAAGCTCCCTCAAGGCCTCGTCCAAGGACGAGTCAAAGGGTTAAGCCGAAGACTCGGCAGAAGCGTCAGACGCTGTCGCCGGCGCTGCCTTTAAACGGCGCTCCACCGCAGCTAGGAGGGCATCCACCTGGTCCTGACGGTAGCCGCGCGCGACCACGTCGAAACGCAGGTCGTCGAAACGCCCCTCGTCGAGGGCACGCAGATTTTCATAGTCGGTGTCCACAGCCTTGTCGGGGGCCTCCATAACAGGTCCCCGCCCCACCAGGCTTCCCCACGCCCACGTGCCAATGATCACGAGAGCGATGAGGACAACGATCAGCAGCATCCAGGACAACATGCGCTAAATCTTACCCAGCAGCGGCGGTCGTTGGGCAACGGGCCCGACCACGCCCGCGCGGGAGAGGATGGTGCGCGAAACTACATCGGCCATCGGGGATAGCTCATGGAGCGGGCGGTTGCGGTGGGCGCGAGTGCCCAGGTCCACTTCGGCGATGGCGTGGGGGCCGTGGCGCTTGGCGACGTCTATCAGTAACCCCGCTTCCACCCCATAGCCCGCGACGAAAGGCAACCCCACAGCCGCATCGCGGCGAATCGCATACTCCCCGCCCAAAGGCTGATCAATGTGCGCGAGCTCTGGGAAAAACATGCGCAGAAGCGGCTTGGCGCTCAGCTCCGTGACCCGCCCGCCACCTGTGGGCTGACCGTTCAGGCTGCGTGTATAGCGCGCCTTGACCAGCTGCACGTGGGGGTCCACAAAAGGCTCACTTAGCGCGGTCACCATGCCGGGGGCGGCGGATTCTAAATCCGCATCGATGAAGACGACGACCTCGCCCCGGGCCGCGGCCACCCCGCGCCACAAGGACTCGCCCTTGCCAGGCTGCGGCGGCTCCTCCACCACGTCGCGCCAATTGCACACCCGAGCCCCAGCCGCGGCTGCCTGTGCCGCGGTCCCATCGGTGGAGTCGGCGTCGACGACGATGACCTCTAACGGATCGTCGGCCAGGCAGGCGCGCACCACGTGGGCGACGGTGCGCTCCTCATTAAGCGCAGGGATAACTACGGAAACGCTGACAGACATGGCTTAGGCTAGCCCCCGGGTCGTCGCCAAGGGCGCCATCTGGCCCTGGATGGCGGCGGTCATCCGAATGACATCGAGTGTCGGGGCCACCTCATGGACCCGGAATGCCGCGACGCCCCGTGCCGCCGACCACGCCGTTGCCGCCAGTGTGCCCGCGACGCGCTGGTCCACGGCGCGGTCGAGGGTCTCACCCACAAAGTCCTTGTTCGACAAGGCCATGAGCACCGGCCAGCCCGTTGCCACGATCTCCTCTATGCGCCGCAACAACTCCAAACCGTGGAATGTGTTTTTGCCAAAGTCGTGTGTGGGGTCGATGAACGTCAACTCCTCCGGACAGCCGAGGTCGGCGGCGCGCTCAGCTAGCCGCGTGGTCTCGGTGATGACATCGGCGACCACATCGTCGAAGTGCACACGATGCGGGCGGGTGCGTGGGGTCACGCCACCGGTGTGCGAGCACACGTAGCCCACCTTGTGGTGGCCAGCCACCTCGATGAGCTCAGGGTCCCAGCCGGCCCACGTGTCGTTGACCAGACCAGCACCGGCGGCGATAGCCGCTTCTGCTACCTCAGCGCGCCACGTATCCACGGAAATCAGCGCCTCCGGGCGGCGGCAGTGCAGCTCCGCGATGGTGGGCACGACGCGCTCGATCTCCTCGGCCGCGTCGACGTGCTCACCCGGGCCGGCCTTGACTCCGCCGATGTCGATGATGGAGGCGCCGTCGTCAAGCGCCTGCTCAGCGCGCTGGATGGCGGGGTCGAGCTCGAAGGTGGCGCCCTTGTCGTAGAAGGAGTCGGGTGTGCGGTTCACAATCGCCATGACCCGCGCGAGGTTGTGCGCTTGGGTCACTTCTTTTCTTGCTCCCGCAAGCGCTTGTCCGACATCACCTTGTGCGCGGCCAAGATGTGGGCGACGGCTTCGTCGATATCGTCGGTGATCAAGAAGAGATCGAGGTCTTCAGGGTTGATGAACCCGCCCTCGGCCAAGGTTTTCTTCATCCACTCCACCAGACCGGACCAATATTCGGTGCCCATGAGCACGATGGGATAGTTGGTCACCTTGCCGGTTTGGACCATACACATGACCTCGAAGAATTCATCCATGGTGCCCATGCCACCCGGTAGGCAGATGAAGGCCTGGGAGTACTTGAGGAACATGGTCTTGCGGGCGAAGAAGTAGCGGAAGTTAAGACCCAGATCCACGTAGGGGTTCAGGCCCTGTTCGTGCGGCAGCTCGATGCCCAAGCCCACAGACAGCCCGCCGGCCTCATGCGCGCCGCGGTTGGCCGCCTCCATGATGCCGGGGCCACCGCCGGTGATAACGGCGTACTTGGCCTCTACTAGGCGGCGGCCCAAAGCCACTCCCAGCTGGTAATTCGGATCATCCTCCGGGGTGCGCGCAGAGCCGAAGACGGTCACGGCCTTGGGCAGCTTGGCCAGCGCGTCAAAGCCGTCCACGAACTCGCCCTGAATGCGCAGGACGCGCCAGGGATCGGCGTGCTGCCACTCATGATCCGCACCGGACTGCAGCAGGCGCTGGTCAAAGGTGGAGGACTGCTCTCCAGCAGTGCGCACGAGAAGAGGTCCGCGCAGAGTGCGCAGTTGCTCAGGCGTCATAGTGGTCTTATCCCTTCAGGTAATTCAAGAGTGCGGTCGAGACTTCGGTGATCTGAACGACGGGCACTTGCTCGTCCTTCTTGTGGGCAAAGCCCGGATCCCCGGCGCCGAAATTGACGGCTGGGGTCCCCATCTCGGAGAAACGGGCCACATCGGTCCAACCATACTTGGCGCGGACGTTGCCGCCGACGGCGTCGACAAGCGCGCGTGCCGCCGGCTGGCCCAAACCGGGCAAGGCCGCACCCGCGATGTCATCGACCTCCACGGTGATGTTCTCGTGCTCGCCGAGGACCTCCATCAGGTGCGCCAGCGCCTCCTCGGAGCTGCGGTCGGGGGCGAAACGGAAGTTGACGAACATCCAGGCCTCATCCGGGATGGTATTGGTGGCCACACCCGATTCGAGGTGGACGATGTTGAGGCCTTCCTTGTAGGTGCAGCCGTCAATCTCAACGTCGCGGGGCTGGTAGTTGGCCACGTTGAGCATCACCGGTGCCAAGGTGTGCGCGGCATTGGAGCCGAGCCAGGCGCGGGCTGAGTGCGCGCGGGTGCCGTGGGCGGTCACGCGCACGCGGATGGTGCCCTGGCAGCCGGCTTCGATCATGCCGCCGGAAGGCTCACCCAGCAGCGCTAGGTCTCCCTGCAGCCACTCCGGGTGATCCTTTTGCAGGTGGCCCAGACCGTTGAATTCGGTGGCGACCTCCTCGCCCTCATAGGCAATAACCGTGAGATCGTGCTTGAGCTCATCGGAATTGTACAGCTGCGCAAAAGCGTTGAGGTAGACAGCCATGCCGGACTTCATGTCAACGGTGCCGCAGCCATACATGATGCTGCCATCCTCCAACATGGTGTGGGGCACGTTATCGGCTAAGGGCACGGTATCGATGTGGCCGGCGAGGACCACGCGGCTTTTAAAGCCCCGATTCGTCCGGGCACAGACGGTGTTACCGTAGCGTTCCACCTCTACTTTGCTCTGGTCCAGACCACGCAGAGCTTCTTCGACCGCATCGGCGATCGCTTGCTCGTGGTGTGAAGGGCTGGGGATATCCACCAAGGCCTTGGTCAGCTCAATGGGATCGGAGAAGAGATTTAAAGTCACAACCCGCCATGCTAGCGCCCCCGGTTGCTTAGTGCATTGCGTAAAGTACTTCCCGTTGCAAACAATCAACAGCGTTGAAGGTGATTTCCCTATGGCTGCGGCCACTCAACTCAAAACCCGCCACCTCACCATGATGGGGCTCGGCTCCGCGGTGGGCGCGGGCCTCTTCCTGGGCGTCGGCTTGGGCATCCAGGTCTCCGGCACTTCCGTCCTTATTTCCTATGCGGTGGCTGGTGTGCTCATCGCCTTGGTGATGTGGATGCTCGGTGAGATGGCCGCCGCCCGCCCTTCGTTGGGTGCTTTCTCCACTTATGCGGGCCAGGCTTTCGGGCCGTGGGCGCGGTTCACGCTGGGCTGGATTTACTGGTTCATGCTGGTCATGGTGATGGGCGCAGAGATTACTGGTGCCGCGGCAATCGTCGCCAACTGGTTCGGGGTAGACCCCTGGATTCCAGCATTGGTGGCCGTAATTCTCTTCGCCATCGTCAACTTTGCCGCCGTGGGCGGCTTCGGCGAATTCGAGTTCTGGTTCGCCATCATCAAGGTTGCCACCATCGTGGCCTTCCTCGGCATCGGCGTGCTCATGGCACTGGGCATCCTGCCGGGTATGGATCTCTCGGTGGCGGGCCACAACTTTACGGAGAACTTCCTCCCCAATGGCGGCCCCGGCTTTGCTGCCGGCCTGCTCGCCGTGGCTTTCGCATTCGGTGGCATCGAACTGGTCACCATTGCCGCAGCTGAGTCCGAAGACCCCGCACACAACGTGGCCACTGCCGTGCGCGCCATCATCGTGCGCATCATGGTCTTCTACATCGGCTCCATCCTGGTCATCACCATGGCCTTGCCTTTCAGCTCTATCCAGGACGCCGATGTGGCCGCGGACTCGCCCTTCACGTTGGTCCTTGCGGCCGCGAAAATCCCCTTCGCCGCGGGATTCATGGAGGCGATCATTGCCCTGGCGCTACTCTCCGCCTTCAACGCGCAGATCTACGCCACCTCCCGCTTGGTCTATGACATGGCTAAGGACCACAGCGCGCACCACGTCTTTTTGAAGACCAACGCCTCCGGCTCCCCCATTTATGCGGTGGTGCTCTCCATCGTCTTCGCCTTTGCATCGGTAGCTCTGCAGTACTGGAACCCGCCGGGACTTCTGGCCTTCCTCTTCAACGCGGTGGGCGGTTGCTTGCTGATCATCTGGTGCTTCATCGTGGCTTCCTACATCAAGCTGCACCCTCAGATGAAAGCCAATGGAGAGCTCACCACGCTGCGTGTTCCGGGCTTCCCGTGGCTGCCATGGATCACCGCCCTGGCGCTGGTGGGTCTTACAATTCTCATGCTTTTCGATCCCTCCGCCCGCAACCAAGTCCTCGCCGTCCTCATCCTGACCGTGGCCCTGGTTGTGATATTCCACCTACTTCCGGGTAACTCAAGGCGCGCGGCGGACGCGTAACTGCTAGGGTGTGAGCCTATGACTTCAGCATCCGCACGCGGCCTGGCAACCATTACCCACGACGGCACCGTCCTGGACGTCTGGTTCCCCGCAGTTCACACCGATATCTCTGTAGAAGCCAGCGGCACCGAGCGCTTGGAGGAGGTTCCGCAGCAGTTCGCTGACCTGGTTGGCCCCGACGAGGAGCGCGGCGTTGCCCGCATCGCGGTGGAGACCTCCATCAAGGATCTGGACGAGGCTCCCGCCGACACCTACGACGCTTACCTGCGCCTGCACCTGCTCTCCCACCGCGCAGTCAAGCCTCACGGCCTGAACGTAGACGGGATCTTCGGCAAGCTGGCCAACGTCGTGTGGACCAACTACGGCCCCTGCGCGGTTGCCGATTTCCAGATGGTCCGCGGCCGCCTCGCTTCCCGCGGCCCGGTCGTCGTCTACTCCGTCGATAAGTTCCCGCGCATGGTGGACTACGTTGTCCCCTCCGGCGTGCGCATTGGTGACGCAGACCGCGTTCGCCTAGGTGCCCACCTTGCTGAGGGCACGACCGTGATGCACGAGGGCTTCGTCAACTTCAACGCCGGCACCCTGGGCGCCTCCATGGTCGAGGGCCGTATTTCCGCAGGCGTCGTCGTGGGCGATGGCTCCGATATCGGCGGCGGCGCCTCCATCATGGGCACCCTGTCCGGTGGCGGCAAGGAGGTCATCTCCATCGGTGAGCGCTGCCTGCTCGGCGCGAACTCCGGCGTGGGCATTTCGCTTGGCGACGACGCCGTCGTCGAAGCCGGCCTCTACGTCACCGCCGGCACCAAGATTGCCGTCTTTGGCAAGATCGCGGCGGCCCTAGGCCTGTCTGAGGGCGACACCATCAAGGGTTCCAAGCTCTCTGGTGTTTCCGGCGTGCTGCTGCGCCGCAACTCCGTGACCGGCGCCGTCGAGGCCGTCGATTGGAAGTCTGAGGCTGTGGCTCTCAACGAGGACCTGCACAAGAACTAAGCGCTGCTGCTTGAGGCCCCCGTTTCTGCGGGGGCCTTTCGTGATCCCAGATTCATTCCCTCGCCCACGTCCCTGCGCCACGGGCACCCCTCGATGCCCTACCGCCGACAGCCGCGGCCTAGAATGCTAAAGGTGACTGCTCAAAACGATTCCTCCTCTCGCTCACTCGGCAGCGGCTTGAAGGTCCGCCACCTGACCATGATGGGGCTGGGCTCCACCATTGGCGCTGGCCTTTTCTTAGGCACCGGTGTAGGCATTTCTGCCGCTGGCCCCGCGGTCCTTTTGGCCTACCTCATCGCTGGTTTCCTTGCCATCCTAGTCATGCAGATGCTCGGTGAGATGGGCACGGTCATCCCCGCATCCGGCTCCTTTTCCGAATACGCGGAGCACGGCATCGGCCGCTGGGCAGGCTTTACGCAGGGCTGGATTTACTGGCTCGCCACCGTCGCTGTCCTTGGCGCGGAAATCACCGGCGCCGCCGGATTCATCGGCGCGTGGTTTAACTGCCCGCCCTGGATCCCCGCGGCCATCTGCGTGGCACTCTTCGGCACCATCAATCTTTTGCGCGTGCGCTTGTTCGGCGAGTTCGAGTACTGGTTCGCCTTCATTAAGGTTGCCGTCATCATTGCTTTCCTCATTATCGGCGCACTATTGATTTTCGGACTGCTTCCCGGCCATACCTTCATCGGCACGTCTGTTTTCCTTACCGATGGCTTCATGCCCAACGGTTTCGGTGGTGTGGCCGCTGGTCTGCTCGCCGTAGCTTTCGCCTTCGGTGGCATCGAGGTCGTCGCCATCGCCGCGGCGGAATCCGAGGATCCCGAGAAATCCCTCGTCAACGCCGTGCGCACTACAATTACCCGCATTTCGGTGTTCTACCTGGGCTCTGTCCTCGTCATCACCTTCCTCCTGCCCTATTCCTCGCTCGGCTCCGCGCAGTCGGCCGCCGAGTCGCCGTTCACCATGGTCTTGGACCGCGCGGGAATCCCAGGCGCGGCAGCCATCATGGAAGTAGTCATCGTTCTCGCACTGCTTTCCGCTTTCAACGCGCAGATTTACGCTTCTTCGCGCATGATGCACTCGCTGGCCTCCCGCGGTGAGGCGCCCAAGCTCTTCGCCGCCACCGACCGCCGCGGCGTCCCGACTGCGGCCATCGCGCTGTCCGTCATTCTTTCCGCGGTGATGGTCGTCCTGAACTATGCGGATACCGGGTGGCTGCTGTCCTTCATGCTCAATGCCGCTGGAGCCTCGCTGCTTATCGTGTGGGTGTTCATCGCGGTGAGCCAGTTGCGCCTGCGCCCCCAGCTCGAGGCCATCCACCCACTGCCGGTGCGAATGTGGGCCTACCCCTACCTCACGTGGTTCGCGTTAGCTCTCTTCGCAGCCATCGCGGTGCTCATGCTTAGCGACGCCTCAGCCCGCATCCAACTCTTCTCCGCCGCCACCATGTTCGCGGTACTCGCAGTTGCAGGTGTCATCAACGCCAAGGCCCGCGGGATTGCCCCGACGTCTCGCCTGCCCCTACCTACGGCCGAGGAGCTCGAGGCCCGCTAGCCGGCCCACACCCTTCGCGCCGCCCCTCTCCCCCTCGCGCTGCGCCTCACTACCGGGCCCCTCCTTCCGTTCGCGCTCACCGGCGCACGACGTCGCGCTGCTTTCCCGCTCCCCGTGGCCGCAAAGGGTATAGCGCGTGAATAATCCCTTCAGCACGCGTCTTCACACCGCAGCTCCACCCCTTCGCGCTCACCGGCGATGGCTAGCACAGCGGCCGAGGCCTCCTCGTGAGCGCGAAGGGTACGCGGCCCCGAAGCCGTCATATCCAATGCCCCTCCCGATCCTTCGCGCTCACCGACATCGATCGGGCAGCCTGTCCAAGGCTGCCTGTGAGCGCGAAGAGGTTTTAAGGGAAGTAAAACTACCTAAATTGCGGACACAACAACCTTTACCGCCGAAATCAGCGTCTCGGGGCTGAGTTATCCACAGGCGGGAAATTGACCGTCGACACGTCGTTAAGCACTGCATACCTTGAGCGTCATGAAGGCATGGACGACCGCGGAGCTTCGCGCGCAAGGCTTGAGCAAGGAGGCAATCAGGCGGAAGCTTCGCGCGGGGACGCTCTTTCGCGTGCACCGTGGGATTTATAGCGACGAGTGGTCGCCGCTAGCTGTGGCGCGGGCTCTGGCGCACGGGCTCAGTCGAATACATTTCACGGGCAAGACCGCGCAGGAGATTCACTTGGGGAGGAAGCTGACCTTTCCACTGGAAGCCGAAGGTCCGCGCACGCTCCAGGGCAAGAATTTTCGGGTGACACATTCACGCCTGGCGGCTACTGCAAAGGTGAATGGCCTGCCTGTTGTTCAGGTGCTGTGGGCAGCTCGTCGTATGGCCGCTAACTGCAGACAACTGCTGGAAGAATATTATCGCGGCAAGACTGGCCCTGAGCGTTTGGACAATGACCGGCGGAGAATGCGTCGGGTCCCTCGGCGTTTGAAAGAGACGATACGCCGCACGCCCATCGGTACGGACAGCGTGCCGGAGCGCCAGCTCAGTCGAGGCCTTAGCGCAGACGGAATCTTTCCTGAGCACAACGCGCTCATTGCGGGCTACCGCTTTGACCTGAAGATTGGCAAACTCATCGTGGAGGTCGACGGCTGGGAGCACCACAAACATAGTCGTGCGTTTCAGGCAGATCGCTCGAAACAGAACGCAGCAGTAGCTCATGGGTATACGGTTTTGCGCTTTACTGCTGACGATATCCGCTACCACCTCGACGACGCCGTTCTACTCATCAAAACCATGCTTGAGCAGCTCAAAGGACGGAATCCGACGTTGCCGGCTGTGGTGACGCAACCCTATTGGACATGGCACTTGTGTATGTAACTCTTGAATTTATGACAAGCATTCTTTACACTTGGTCACGCAAGCACGACATACTGTAAAGGAAGCCACATGGCCGAGCATCACAATATGGTCCGCAAATGGCGGCGCTGGCTCGAGATGTCCCAAGCCGAACTCGCCGAACGAGCCGGCGTATCCCGCCAAACTATCGCCAATATCGAACGCGGCAACTACTCGCCCTCTGTCTACCTAGCGCTAGACATCTGCCGCGAACTAGGAAAAACCGTCGAAGAAGTCTTTGGAGATGAACAACATGATTAACGCCATTGCCAACTACACGCTCCGCGAGATCGACCGCGCTTCCCGCGACGAATTCGAGCGCGAGACTTTCTACAAGGCCTACGCCATCTCTGCGCCGCCTGCACAGTTCCTCGAGTTCGTTGTCGCCGCCATCCTTGCCTGGGTCCTCCCCGGTCAGATGAGCATGCTGAGCTTCCTCGTCATCGTGCCTTCTGTCTTAGGAAATACCATCGGAACTACGTGGCTGCGCAAACGCGTTGCCGCTCCGCTTGTCGGCCGTAATTGGTCCGCGATGGCGATTTACTTCATACCGATAATCGCGATGATCGCGGGTACCGCATTCAACGCCTATGCACCAGCTGACGGCCACATTCCCTCCGCTTATCTAGCCGGCGCCGCAGTTGGCGCTATCACCGTCCTCATCCTCGCACCCTTCATCCGCCGCTATCAACACCGTCGAGACCAAGCCCGCCTCGACGCCGAGCTCGACGATTAGACCGCACTGCGCGGCCTATCCCCTTCCCGCCCTTCGCGCTCACCGCGGACGGCGGGTTCTCGTTTTTACAGGCGCTGGTGAGCGCAAAGGGAGAATCAGGCGACTACCGCACTAACCCGCAGCTATGATCCTCCCACCTGCCGAAACATTAGTACCTGCTGCGCCGCTGGCACCGGTTCCGCTGCCATCTCCCTTCACGCTCACCGTGTGCGGGAACTAGCGATTCTTTTAGACGCCGGTGAGCGCGAAGGGCGGGCCTCCAGCTTCCATCCCTAAGCGCTCACCAGCGCGATGGCACGCCTCCACGCCAGGTTCCCGGTGAGCGCGAAGGGAGCATTGCTTGCCGACGCCCCCCTTCCCGCTCACCGCAGCATGTAAAAGTCCCCGGCGGCCAACGCTGGTGAGCGCGAAGGGCAGGCGCGGGGCAGGTGCACTGCGGAAGGGCAAGCGGGTTGGCGGAAGGGCAGGCAGGGCGGAAGGGCGGGGCGAAGGGCCGATATTAAGCCGGCGCGGTCTCGTGGACCACGACCGGTGCCTTGGGCTTCGAACGGAAGGTCCACAGCTTATTGAAGATGAAATTGATGGGCATGGCTACCACGATAGAAATGGCATTGGCCCAGTAGTACATCGTGCGGAAGCCCGTCGAGTCATCGAAAATATGCGGCGGCAACTGCAGCGGCGAGGTCGGATTCATCAGCAGGTACTGCACCGCGAGCGTGACCAGGTAGGCGCCGATACCCGTGATGAGGAACGGGAAAAAGCCACGTAGCCAGGACACCTTGTTGACGGACTTGAACGTCCACATGCGGTTGAGCTGGTAATTCCAGGTATTCGCCACGAGGAAGGCAATCGTGGAAAAGAACATGAACCAACGCACGTGGAACTGTGTGCCGAAGAGATTGAACATCGCGTCATGCGGCGTAGCGCCAAACCAGGCCAAACCGCATTTCGCAGCCACAATCGAGGTCGCAATGTTGACCAACGTGCCCGAGCCGCCGACCAGACCAAACTTGATGAACTGGCCGAGATTCGAGGCAAAGCGAGCAAAGCTCAGATCCGCCATGGACACGCCCTTCGTACAAAATGCTCAATTATGATGAATAAAACTTCGTACAAGTTTAGTCCGTCGCTCAGCGCAAACTAAAATGCGCGCCGCAATAGCGCCCAATCTCACAGCTTAAACTCACGCTTCTCGCCCGAAAGCGGGTCCTTAAAGCTCATCGCAATGTGGGAAAGCTGCAGCGGCGTTGAAAAGTCATAGAGGGACAACCCGCGATCCACCGGATAGGTATCATCCCCCACGAGCGGATGGCCCAGGTGATTGAGCACCACGCGAATCTGGTGGGTGTGCCCGGTCAGCGGCCAGACATCGGCCACCTTTCCTCGAACGCGCACCCGAGTCACTGTAGGCGTGCCGGAAGGATCCACGCGGACCTGGCGCTCGCCCCGCACCCGCCGCATGCCCAGCCGCACCGTGCCGTCGAAGGAGAAGGGCGCGGCCACCCGAGCTCGATAATGCTTCACCACCGCCCGCTCCTGAAAAAGCTGCTGGTACGCAGCGCGCGTGCGCGAATTACGCGAACACAGCACCAACCCCGATGTCAATCGGTCCAGCCGGTGCAGCGGCACAATAGAGTCCTCCCCATAGTCCACGCGCAGGCGGGTCTGGAGGGTCTCGCGCACGATGCGCCCATTCGACGTCGTAGGCAAAAAGTGCGGCTTGTCGACGACTATCAGGTCCCCATCCTCATACACCACGCGATAGTCAAAGGGAATAGGTTCTTCGGCAGGCGCCGGAGGGTGATACCACGCCAGCGTTGGACCGGGAAGCACAGTGCCAGGTTCTAAGCGGGCACCAGGCGAAAACGCGGAATCGCCCGCCTCACCTGCCCAATAGGTAGGAGTGGCGGGCACGATGCCGGTGAGCATCACCTTGCGCGGGCTAATCCCCTCCCGCGCCGGCGGGCGAAAGACCACTTACTCAGCCAAGCGCGCGACGGCTGCGGCAATCCGCTCATCGGTGCCGTTCAGGCCGATGCGTACGTACTGCTCGCCCGCTGGGCCGTAGAAATCACCCGGTGCCACGAGGATGCCGCGCTCGGCCAGCCAGTCAACGGTCTCGCGGCAGTTCTCACCACGGGTTGCCCACAGGTAGAGCCCAGCCTCGGAGTGCTCGATTCTAAAGCCCGCGCCGGTCAGTGCGCGCATGAGTTCTACACGGCGCGCGGCGTAGCGCTGGCGCTGGAGGGCTTCGGAGGGGTCGTCGTCAAGCGCGGCAACCATGGCCGCCTGAATGGGGCCCGGCACGATGAGCCCTGCGTGCTTGCGCAGCTCCAATAGCTCCGCGATGAGCTTGGCATCGCCCGCGAAGAAGCCCGCGCGGTAGGACGCCATGTTCGCGCTCTTGGACAGCGAATGCATGGCGATAAGCCCCGTATTGTCCCCATCGGTCACGCGCGGATCCAGGATGGACACCGGCGGGTTCTCATCATCCCAGCCCAAGCCCATGTAGCACTCATCTGAGGCCACGATGGCATTGTTCTCGCGCGCCCAAACGACGATCTCACGCAGCTTCTCGACGCCCAACACCTTGCCCGTCGGGTTCGACGGCGAGTTGATGAACACCAGCGAGGCGTCTTCGAAGTCATCGTCCGCACGCAGGGGCTTAGCACCGGCCAAGAGCGCACCGACTTCATAGGTGGGATAGGCCACCGTCGGGAAAGCTACGGTCTCACCACGCATGCCCAGCAAAGTGGGCAGCCAGGCGATGGCCTCCTTGGTGCCGATGACCGGCAGCACCGCGTCCACATTCATGTTGTAGCGGCGCTGCAGCGCCTTCGCGATGGCCTCCCGCAGCTCCGGGGTGCCCTGGGTCTGTGGGTAACCGGGAGCCTCGGCCGCTGCGGACAGTGCTAACTGCACGCCAGGGGCGACCGGATCAACGGGGTTGCCAACTGATAGGTCAACGATCCCGTCTGGGTGCGCCTGGGCCTTCTCCTTGGCACCGGCGAGCGAGTTCCACGGAAAATCCGGGAGTGTGTGTCCAAGCGGCGTGCGGCTCATGTTCTACTCCTGGTTCTGGGGCGGGAGCGCAGAGATCATCGGCACGTCAAAGTCCTGCGGGCCGAGTGCAGCTGCACCGCCCGGGGAGCCGAGGTCATCGAAGAAGGCGGCGTTGGCGTCGTTGTAATCCAGCCACTCATCCGGGACATCATCCTCGTAGAAGATGGCCTCCACCGGGCAAGCCGGCTCGCAGGCGCCGCAGTCCACGCACTCGTCCGGGTGGATGTAGAGCATGCGCTTGCCCTCGTAGATGCAGTCGACCGGGCACTCTTCAACGCAGCCGCGGTCCATCACGTCGACGCAAGGCTGCGCGATGGTGTAAGTCATAAGGTGTTTAAACTCCTGTGTGTCACGGGTTTTCTACGACTAACAGTATGCTACTCCGAGGCGAAAAATGGCCAAACGCTACCCGCGATTCCCGCGGCGAACAGCAGCAGGCTGAGAATATTATTGGGCAGCAGGCTACCGTCACCGATGGCGGCTCCCAGCATGAACGCGAGAAATCCTCCCACCCACGCCAGCCCGGGCACACCGGCGATGTAGGGATTCTCACTCCACAGGCGGGCTGTGCGAGTCAACACTCCGTTGAACCAGAATGCAATGAGAATGGTGATGGGAAAGGCCATCCCGGACTCGCCGGGCCACGGCAGACGAGCAGTGAGATAAACCACCTCGAGAGTCAGCGAGCAGAGTGCGCCTAAGACGAGCCACACTAGGCCCCCTACCTGCTCGCCGCGGGAGAAATCAGTGCGAATGGCGCGCTCGGTCATTTCTCCCCCAGCAATGAATCCTGTGGTTCACCCTGTCCCAATTGGTAGAACTCTTGACGCAGCAGAGGCATGGTGAGCAAGTTTGACAAGGCATAGGCTGCGGGAACCTCCGCAGGGTCTTTGAGCCCTGCCTGGGCGGCG
This sequence comes from Corynebacterium sp. UMB6689, assembly GCF_030215295.1. Taxonomy (NCBI): domain Bacteria; kingdom Bacillati; phylum Actinomycetota; class Actinomycetes; order Mycobacteriales; family Corynebacteriaceae; genus Corynebacterium; species Corynebacterium sp. UMB6689. Next base: position 115,991 of record NZ_JASOLS010000002.1, read on the forward strand.
TGCGGGTTGACGGTGGTGAGGGAGCCGTCGGCAAGCCAGATCTGCGTGGCGTGGGCCAGCATCGCCGCACGCTTGGCGCTGAGAGCCGCGTCAGTGAGCTCGTAGGTGATATCGCAGCCAGCGTTGGTGAAGTTGTCCAGGTACTCCTTGTCCGGCAGGCTCCAGCCCTCGGGAGGTGTGACAGCCTCGAGGCCGCGATAGTGCGCGGTGCGCTCGAAGACGGCCCACCAGATCCGCTGCTCAGGCGCAGCAGCCGCATGCACGACCTTGTGTACGGCGATATGGTCGGGGTGCCCGTAGCCGCCGTCCGGACCATAAGTCAACACCGCGTGTGGTCGCAGCGCAGCAAGGTGGCTACGCAATAAATCTGCGGCCTCGTCCACACGGTTCACCAGGGCCCGCGGATTCTCGTGAGAGGGCGAGCCTTCCATCCCGGAATCACGGAAGTGCCCAAATCCGCCCAGCTGAATGCCCTCGACCCCTAACGCGTCGAGCGCGTGCTTGAGCTCCCAAGCACGGAAACCTCCCAGCTGATCGGTTTCTGCCAGGCCTTGGTAAGGCTCGCCGATGATCTCGCCTTCCTCACCCAGCGTTGCGGTAATCACGGTGACCTGCGCGCCGCGCGCGGACAAGTCCGCCAGCGTGCCGCCGGTAAAGAGCACCTCATCATCCGGGTGAGCGTGAACAGCCACGACGCGGTAGCCCGCGAGATCCTTAATCATCGTCTTTCCTCCACTGCGGTGCGCTAATCAGACCGGAATCCCAGTCCTTAATGCTTTGTCCGGGGCCAACAATACCCTTGCCCAAAGCGTGGACTCGCACCTCATTGAGCAGCGGGATGAAGAGCACTTCTTCCTTGTTGAGGTGCTCTACCCGCTCTTCGGCGGCCTCGGAATCCAGTTCGCCTGAAAGAATGTCAAGGGCTGACTCTGCGGAATTTTCTGGGCAGAATCCCGACAGCGTTGCCGCTGGGCGCGTCGGCGTTGCGCACACGAAGTAATTGGCCAAGGTTATCGCATCCCTGCCGTTCTCATCCCACGCCACCACGGCATCAACCTTGCCCGCCGGAAGCAGATCCGAGGTAATTGTAGTCAGGCGTTCGGTGACGACCTCCGCGTCAATAGCCTTGGCTTGCAGCACGTCCACAATGGTGGTGGCTGCCGCCAAGGCCGTGGGATTTTGAGGATCCACACCGATGCGCACGGGCTTGCGTCCCGCCCGCTCCCGCAGTGGGGCAAGTTCCGCGTTACTGTCAAAGGGGTTGTTCCCAGGCTCCAGCTCTGAGGCACGGCCGGTGGCCAAGCGGGCAATCTGGTCGGTATCGAGAAGCGAAGCCAATGCGCGGCGCTGGGGCTGCTCGTTGAGAGCGCCCTCCGCAGCGGACATTTCCAAGCGGAGCTGGCGTTGCCGTGTCACCACACCGGTATTGACATTGCTGAGCAGGCTCAGGCTCTCCAGGGTGGTCTGTTGCGGGGTGAAATCAGCAAAACCGATCTGCCGAGAGCGCAACATATTCACCGCTTGCGCGGTATCGCGAACCGCGCGCAGCTGGATGACGTCGATGTTCGCGGGATCTTCTCCCCAGAAACGGTCATTGCGATTAAGCGTGATGATTCCTCGCCCGCGGTCCATGCTTTCCACGAGGTAACGCCCAGCAGAGGCGGGGATCCCGTCGGCCAGCACTGAGGCGAAATCCCTGTCTTCTAGAAGGTGGGAGGGCAAAAGATGGGCAAAAAGTTTGTGCCAATCTTCGACGCGGTGGTCGAAGTCCACGGTCACCACCCGCCCATTGCCGGAGGTCCGCACAGCCGAGATCGCCCGATAGCCAGAAACATTCTTAGCCCCCGGGGTGCGAGTTATCTGGGACCACAAATAGTTAAAGTCGGAACCACTGATCGGCGTGCCATCAGACCATTGGGATGGCGCGGCGATGGTATAGCGCACACGCATCGCAACGCCTTCGGGAGCTTCGATCTCCTCGGCAGATTCCAGGACATCCGTGTCCATCTCGGTGCCGTGGAAAGCAGAGGGCAGCACTAGCTCCGCAATCTGGTTGACCAGCTCAGAATTATTTGCCACGAGGTGCGGGTTGAGGCCGCCGCGCAGCGGGTCAACCCCGATGGCCACGGTGCTGCGCTTCGGCAGAAGGTCCTCTTCGGGCGCTGCCTCAGGTGGCGGGGCGGTGGTGCTGGAATTCGTTGGAGGGGCGCTGCGATCATCCTCGTCCACCACCGGCGGCGGGCCAGGGTTAGCCTGGCAGGCCGTCAGCAGGGCGGCTGCGAGGATAACGCCGAGCCGAGGCAGGAAACGGTCCACTCCACACAACCTCAAATTCCGGAAAGTACTTCTTTACCACCCTGGGGCGGCGCTTGACGACGCCCCACGCATCCCCAGTGGTTACTTGTTGAGCTGCTTAGCGCGGGCGGCCGCACGCTTGCGTTCGGTGGAGGACAGCTCGACCTTGCGCACGCGCAGGACGTTCGGGCCGACCTCGACGCACTCGTCGGTGCCACAGAATTCCAGCGCCTCTTCCAGGGACAGGGTCCGAGCCTTGGCGAGGGTGACGGTGGCATCCGCGGTGGCGGAGCGCATGTTGGTCAGCTTCTTTTCCTTGGTGATGTTGATATCCATATCCTCATCACGGTTATTGGCGCCAACAACCATGCCTTCGTAGGCCTCCATGCCCGGCTCCACGAAGAAGTCACCACGGTCCGCCAACTGCTGCAGAGCGTAGGCGGTGATCTGACCGGAACGGTCGGCCACCAGCGAGCCCGTCGGGCGTGCCTTGATATCGCCAGCCCAAACATCGAGACCATCGAAGATGGAGTTGGCGATACCAGAGCCGCGAGTCTCCGTCATGAACTGAGTGCGGAAGCCGATAAGGCCGCGGGCGGGGACGCGGAAAACCATGCGGACCCAGTCGCCCTCGCGGACATCCATGGACTGCATTTGGCCCTTGCGGGTGGCCAGCAACTGGGTAATAGCGCCCTGGTGCTCGGAGGGGGAATCGATGGTGAGCATCTCGTACGGCTCCATCGTCTTTCCGTCGATGACCTGGGTGACCACCTGCGGCTTGCCGACGGTCAACTCGAAACCCTCACGGCGCATGTTCTCGATGAGCACGGACAAGGCCATCTCGCCGCGGCCCTGAACCTCCCAAGCATCCGGGCGCTCTGTCGGCAGCACCTTGAGGGAGACGTTACCGATGAGCTCCTGGTCCAAGCGAGCCTTGACCATGCGGGCAGTGAGCTTATCGCCGCCGCCCTGGCCTGCCATCGGGGAGGTGTTGACGCCGATGGTCATGGAAATAGCCGGCTCGTCGACCTTGATGCGCGGCAGCGGCTCTGGGTGCTCGACGTCCGCGATGGTGTCACCAATCATGATGTCGGAGATACCGGAGATGGCCACGATGTCACCGGCGATAGCCTCGGTGTCCGGCTGGCGCTGGAAGCCGACGGTGCGCAGGAGCTCTGCCACCTTGACGGTCTTAGTGTGCATCTCCCCTTCCTCGTCATAATGTATCCAGGCCACCTGCTGGCCCTTCTTGATGGTGCCTGAGTAGATACGCAGCAAGGCGATACGGCCGAGGAAGTCATCGGAGTCCAGGTTGGTCACGTGCGCCTGCAGCGGGGCGTCGACCTTGGCGGAGGGCTCAGGGAGGACGTCATAGATGACGTCGAAAAGCGCCTGCAGATCATCGGCGTTCGGGACGTTGCCATTGCCCGGGTTTTCGGTTGAGGCCTTGCCCTCACGGCCGGAGGTGTAGAGGACCGGCAGATCCAGCAGTTCCTCGGCAGCAGCTGCTGCTTCCTCATCTTCCAGGCCGGCGGCGATTTCCAGCAGCAGGTCCTGGGCCTCGGTAACGACCTCATCGATTCGGGCATCCGGGCGGTCGGTCTTATTCACGCAAATGATGACCGGCAGCTTCGCCTCCAGCGCCTTGGTAAGCACGAAGCGGGTCTGTGGGAGGGGGCCTTCGGAGGCGTCGACAAGCAGCACGACGCCGTCGACCATCGAGATACCGCGCTCCACCTCGCCGCCGAAGTCGGCGTGGCCCGGGGTGTCGATGACGTTGATGATGAGATCCCCGCCGTCCTTGCCCAGGCCCTTGCGGTGGATGGCGGTGTTCTTCGCCAGAATGGTGATGCCGCGCTCGCGCTCCTGATCATTGGAGTCCATGACGCGATCCGAGTGTTCGCCATGGTCGCCGAAAGCGCCGGACTGCTCCAGCATGCCGTTGACGAGGGTGGTTTTACCGTGGTCAACGTGCGCGACGATGGCTACGTTACGGAACTCAGTATTACTCACGTGTGGGGTGCTCCTTAAAGCATGATGCGTTAGCGATGTGAACGGCCCTTAAATATACTCTCTAGCTCTTTGATGTGCAGCATCGCGCAGGATCCCGCAGAGCGCTGCGGGATGTAACGAATTGATATCAACACCCGACATACCGCACAGTAGTCCTCTATTGAGAGTTGACTACATCAAAAAAGTGAATATTGTGGCAGCAGATACTATTGTGACGCATGTGATTTAGTTTCTGCCGTCACGCCCCCACCCACACACAAGGATTTTCCATGGCCTTTTCCGAACAGCACTCTTCCCGCTCCGCCCGTCGTGGCGTCGCCGGACTCACTGCTGCCGTGATGATGGGCCTACTCAGCATCACGCCCGCAAACGCCGGCGCCCCCGACCTCTCCTCGCTCGTGAATATCCCACAGAGCAGCAACCCGTTGGACAGCCTCGGCCGTCCCACCCCGGAGACGCAGGAGCGCGTTCGTGCTTTCGCGGCACAGCCATGGATCCCGCAGGAAGCCCGCAGCGCCATCCTCACCGCCCTTAATTTCACCGCCGGTGAAGGCGGCGAAGGCGGCGTTGCCATGCCGGAGGGAAATAACCCCGGCTTCCGCCAGTTCTACTGGCCCACGGTCTCCGCGCAGTGCATCGGCGGGCAGGGCGATTCGGTGGGCTCCGCCATCGCCGTGCCTGGCCCGACCGATATGCCGGCCCCAGGTGCCGGTGAAGGCGAAGCAGTCTTCCTCTTCACCGCGCTGGGCACCCCGACCGCCGCTGAAGAGCAGGGCGCCATGCGCGTTCAGTGGTTCAACCTGGACACCTTCCAGTTTGGCACCACTCCCCTGTTCAACAATGGCATCAACACCGATGGGCCAACCACGGTCTCGGGCCGTGCCACGACTGGCAAGGGTACCGTCGTGGCAGTCCTCTCCGGTGCGGTCAACACTGCTGAATCCTCGTGTTCCTTCCCACCTACCGCGGCTTACCTCGAGGTGAACTAATGAGCACAGACCTGCACCCAGTCAAGCAAGAAACCTTTAATACCACCGACAACATCAACGTCGACCCGAAAGGTTTCGAGCGCGAGGTAGACACCTACCGGGTCACCGACTTTGGCCTCTACATGGCCCGCGGCGCTAATCACCCGCGCTTCGGCTACCTCGAGTCTTGGCTGCTGCCGGACCTTGGCTTGCGCGCCAACATCTTCCACTTCCGCGAGGGCGTCGATGTGCACCAGGACTTCTACATCGACGTTGCCGATATCGATATTGACGGGGACGTGTGGACCACCCGCGATCTCTACGTCGACTTGGTCTCCACCTCTGGCGAGCCAGTCGATGTACTCGATATTGACGAGCTAGCCGCCGCCACCTCCAACGGCCTCATCAGTGCCGAGGAGGCCGAGCGCGCCATGGAGCGGACCCTGACCGCCGTCGAAGGCATCACGCGCTACGGCGATGACGCCATGAATTGGTTGCGCACGCTGGGAATGGACCTTACTTGGGCAGAAAATGTGGAGCTCGTTCCCGCCGAGTAACCTAGGGTGAGTACTTCTCCCCCACCTTAAAAGGATGTGAGCCATGGCCGGTGGTCTCTTTGCCCTGCTTGACGACGTCGCCCTGATCGCCCGCTCCGCTGCCTCCAGCGTCGACGACGTGGCAGCATTGGCCGGAAAGACTTCGGTGAAAGCCGCCGGGGTCGTTGTCGACGACGCCGCTGTCACGCCCCAATATGTCCAGGGCGTCAAGCCGCAGCGTGAGCTGCCCATAATTTGGCGCATCACCAAGGGCTCGCTCATCAACAAGCTCGTCATCATCCTGCCGATTGCGCTCATCCTTTCGTGGATCGCGCCGTGGGCGCTCACCCCTATCCTCATGTGCGGTGGTGCTTACCTGTGCTTCGAGGGCGCAGAAAAGATTTTCCACTCTGTTTTCCACCGCGGGGAAAAAGACGATAAGCCCGCCGAAGAAAGAGGGCCCGACGCCGAAGACTCCCTGGTGAAATCCGCTATCACCACCGACCTCATCCTCTCCGCCGAGATCATGGTGATCTCCCTCAACGAGGTCATTGATCAGCCCTTCTGGCTGCGCCTCGGCGCCTTGGTCACCGTTGGTGTCCTCCTCACGTTGGGCGTCTATGGCGCCGTCGGGCTGCTAGTCAAGATGGATGACATCGGCGTCGCCCTGCTCAAGCGTCACGATGGTGACTCCGCCCTGGGCACCGCCTTGGTGAAGGGCATGCCGATTGTGCTCAATATCATCGGCATCATCGGCACCGCCGCCATGCTGTGGGTCGGCGGCCACATTGTGGTCAAGGGTCTGAGCGAATTCGGCGCCGAACAGCCTTATGGCTTTATCCACCACGTGACCGAGAGCATCAACAACGGTGCCCTCGCCTGGTTGGCGGACACCGGCTTGTCGATGTTGTGCGGCTTTATTCTGGGCGCCGTTATCGTCACCATCATCATGGCGGTCAAGGCCACCGCCGAGCGCGTGAAATAGACCTTAGATAAACAGCGCGAGGGAGACGGCCATGACCGCCATCCCGGCGATCAGTCCGTAGATGGCACAGTGGTGTTCTCCGGTCTCCTCCGCCGTGGGCAAAAGCTCATCCAAGGAGATGAACACCATGATGCCGGCGATGACGGCGAAGCTGATGCCGAAAGTCATCGGCCCGATAAAAGGCATCAGCAGCGCTGAAGCCAATGAGAGCGCCGAGGGGCTCGGCCAAGCCAGATAGCGTGGCCCACCAGAAGGCTTTCTTGCGTGAGCCCGTTGCACTGCGCAAAGGTACCGCTACCGCAATGCCCTCGGGGATGTTGTGAATGGCAATAGCCACGGCAACGGGGATAGCGATCTCCGGGGCTTCCAGGCCCGAGAGAAACGTGGCAAAGCCTTCCGGGAAGTTGTGGATGGCCAGCGCGAAGGCGGTAAAGATGCCGGTCTTCATCAGCCGTTTGCGCCGCGCGTCCTCCTCGGTGGTGGCCGGCTCGTGCGGGTTAATCTCCTCGGGCACAAGGCGGTCAATGATGGCAATGATCGCAATACCCGCGAAGAATGCCGTCATCATCGTCCAAGTGGCGCGAGCTTCGTCCCCGAGGGTGCTTTCTAGCTTCTTCAGGGCCTCCGGCAGGATTTCCATGAAGGAGACGTAGAGCATTACGCCCGCAGACAGCCCCAAAGCAGTGGCCATGAACTTCGGGCCTGGCTCCCGCTTTCCGACGGCCAGGGCGCCTCCGATGGACGTCGACAAGCCCGACAGCAGCACAAGGCTGAAAGCGAAGGCAATGGTAGCTAAGTCCATAGTGGGAAACTATAGCGTGTCTAACCCGGCCTCTGCGTAAGCTTGGAAGGAGTCCATCGCTTCCCATCTGACTCACGAGGTGACTGTCGCAACCATGGTGCTGTATCCGCTGGCTCCGTCCTATTTTGGTGTCGAGCACGTCGCGATTCTTGAGCACGTCAACTTTTCTACCGCGTTGAGCATTCCGGGGTTGGCGCAGCAGCCTGCGCTCGTCGACGTGTCCTTGCTCCCCGACCCCACTACGGGTGGCTGGCGCGTCCGCTCGGATTTCGGTTTTCTCGGTGCGCTCGATGACGAAGAGTCCGCTGAGTATCCAGCGCTGAACCGGCTGCGCACAGCGGCGATGAATGCAGCAACACATGCGACCGTCGAGATCGTGGACGGTGAGGTGGAGGTGGCCGTTGCTCTGGGGCTCGACCCGTGGATGATTCCCGCGAACAATCAGCCAACGGGTACTGCCCTGCTCAGCGGTGGCCAGGGAGCTCTCGTTCGTGTCACGGAGGGAGAGCTCACCGCGCATCAGCTGCGCGAGATGGGAACCGAACAGCTCTTCGTGACGCTTGCGCTTCTCGACGACACCGTCCTCGCCACCCACGACAACCTCGTCCTCGGCCCGTGCGGGGAACTCTCCGATACCCCGGCGCTGGCCACCGCATTCGCGGCCGCCTCCCAATCAGGTGCTTCCCTGGCCGCTCGGGCTTATGCTGCCGCGGGGCGCATCGCAGTGGACCTTCCCCTCGCCCCCGAAGACGCTGCTGCCCCGGCTCAGTCTGCCGAGCTCTTCGCACCTGTGGTCCCGCCGCTGCCGCTCGACCCAAACAATCCCGCCATCCCGCCGGCACTCGACCCTGATGCCGACTGGGAGTTCACCACGCCTGCGGATCCCCTTGCCTCACCACTGCCCACCGGCTCGCGTACCTTCACGTCCCCTAAAGACACCTTTTAACTGGCACCTTATGCGCTTACACTAATTCATTGACCTGGGATTTCTCTGAAACCCGCCCGCAAATGGTGCCTTTACTTTGGTGCTCTTTCCCTTGGCCCACACACGAAGCGTTTGCCTTCGACTAGGCGGGTCGCGCCGGTGGCATCGAGGTGCTCCAACAGTGGGACAGCAACCCGGCGCGTCGTGCCCAGGGCCTGACGTGCCGCCGAGAGGGTGAAGGGCTGTTCCAACTGTGCCGCCACATCGAAAGCCGCACGCGGAGCTGAAGGCAGAAGCACAACGCCCTTGGCCAGGCGAAGCAGGCGCCCGGCGCGCTCGGCGGCGGCGAGCTCCTTGGGGCCCAGTCCCAATTCCTTGAGGTCTTCTGCCTCCGGGGCAGCGAAGGGCTCAGCGCGCAGGCGTTGTTCGAGCTCAGCTACTGCCTTCTCCGCAGGGCCAAGGTCGACGGTCTTGCCGGGAACGCGCAGCACACCATCTACTGATTCGAGCTTGGCTGCCGCTACCGCCAACCCCAGCAGGGCCGGCTCCGATAGGTTCAGCGCGTCCATGGCCGCTGCCTTCGTCAGCCCCGGGGACAGCGGGTTCGCCGCAGCATGTGCTTCCACTGCCTCAACGAGGGCATTCTTCCACGCGGTTACCTGGCGGGCGGCAATCCACCACTCGCGGAAAACAATGACCCCTGCCGGCTTTTCCTCCACCGAAAAGCCATCGCGCAGGAGGTCGTCGCGCGAAGCGTAGCCGCAGCGCTTGAGCCACTCGGACGGGTTGGTCGGCTCTAAGGCTTCTAGCTCAGCTGCGCGCTTCTTCGCAGCACCGCGCCTACTCAGCGCGGCCGGGTGCATGTCCACGACTTCGAAGCCTGCCGCTACATGTCGCCCGCCGGGGCTGCGCACCACGAACCTATCAAGCAGCGTGAGAGATAGCGGGCTTTCCAGTGTCAACCTCGCGAACTCACCTCCTAATGGCCGCAGACGGGCACCAACGCCCGCGGTGCCGATGTGCACCACGAGGTTCTGGGGAAGCTCAGCCATCTCAGTACCAAAGGTGCGGCGAATATCCACGGTTTCGAGCGCCCGCCAGCCCCCAGGGCTCAGCAGTGCATCCCCGCGATGAACCTGGTCGGCAGCCACCCCGCGAAGGTTGAGGGCCACGCGCGTGACTGGACCGGCGCTATCCACCGACTTGTTTTCACTGTGCACTCCGCGCACCGTCACGCGTTGCCCATGAAGCTCCAACTCATCCCCCACCGAGACAGTCCCCGCCGCCAGCGTTCCTGTCACCACGGTGCCCGTACCCTTCACGCTAAAGCCGCGATCGACCCACAACCGCACGCGCGCCTGGGGATCAGGCGCGGGCATAGCGGCGAGTACCTGGTCCAACTCAGTGCGTAATGTCCCCACGCCCTCGCCGGTCTTTGCGGAGACGTCGACGATGGGAGCGTCGGCAAGCGCTGTTCCAGCCAGCTCTGTCTCAACCTGCGCGACTACCTCAGCGCGGCGGGCGGCATCTGCCCTGTCCGCGCGGCTCAGCGCCACCACTCCGTGCTCGATTCCCACGGCGCGCAGGGCATCCCGGTGGTCAGTAGACTGCGCTTGCCAGCCTTCATCGGCCGCCACCACAAAGAGCACCACCGGCGCGGGCCCCACCCCGGCCAGCATGTTGCCCAGGAACTTCTCATGCCCCGGCACATCGACAAAAGCCACATCGGCGCCGGAGTCAAGCTTCGTCCACACGAAGCCCAAGTCAATGGTCAGGCCGCGCCGCTTCTCTTCTTCCCAGCGGTCCGGCTCCATTCCCGTCAGCGCCTTGACTAGGCTCGACTTGCCGTGGTCGACATGGCCGGCGGTGGCCACAACGTACACCTACATCACCGCCTGAATCGCAGCAATAAGCTCCGCGTCCTGCGACTCCGGCACGCAGCGCACATCCACCAGGCAGCGGCCCTGGTTCACGCGCGCCACCACAGGAGGCTCGCCCAACCGCAGCGGACGGGCCAGCTCTTCTGGCAACGCCACAGCCCAGCCTGGCAGCGGTACCTCGGGCGCCCCGCCGCCACCAACACGCCCGGCATGCTCGACAACCACGCCGCCTACCGCCGCAGCGACCTTCTCGGTGCGCTCGCGGTGGCGCTGAGCGTCGATGTGCAGCGCATTCTGCACGGCATTGGAAGGAGCGGCAAGGGAGGCCTCAAGGGCGTTGAGCCGCAGCTTATCGATGCGCACCGCCCTCGCCAGCGGATGTTTCTTACACGCGGCGATCGCTTCCTTCTTTCCCACCAGCACGCCGGCTTGCGGTCCGCCGAGAAGCTTATCCCCCGAAAAGAGCACCACGTCTGCGCCATCTCGAAGAGCCTCGCTGGCCGAGGGTTCCTCAGGCAGCACCGCATCGGGAGTGAGCAACCCGGATCCGATATCCACGATGAGTGGCACATCCGTAAGCGCACGCAACTCAGCAACCGACACAGAAGACGTGAAGCCACTGATCACAAAGTTGGAGGGATGCACCTTGAGTATCGCCCCGGTGTTCTCCCCCAAGGCCCGCTCATAGTCCGCCAGGTGAGTTCGGTTCGTCGCGCCAACCTCACGCAAGCGGGTGGCCGTGGACTCGATGAGCTCCGGCAGACGGAAGCCCGCACCAATCTCAATAAGTTCGCCACGGGAAATGATGATCTCCTTGCCGGGGGCCAAGGCGGCGGTCGCCAGCAGCAGCGCGGATGCTCCATTGTTAACCACCAGCGCGTCCTCCGCGCCGGGACAGGCGGCCAGGACAGCCTCGACCGCGCCGCGTCCCCTATCCCGCGAGCGCTGACCGCTGTCTAAGTCCATCTCAACGTCCGTATAGCCGGCTGCGGCTGCGAGCGCGTCCACCGCGGCTGGTGGCAATGGCGCCCTACCCAAGTTCGTGTGGATGATCACACCGGTGGCATTGATGACGCGGCGCAAGGAATAGGGCTGTGCGCTTTCGAGTCTGTCGGCCAGCTCCTGCTGAAAGCGGGTGGGGTCGAGGGATCCGGAGCGGGCGTCGGCAAGCACGGCGTCGATGATCGCGCGCACCTTATGGGGTGCACTGCGCTCCTGCGCAGTGCGCACTGCCGGGTACTGGAGGATCTCATCCATCTTCGGGATGAAGCGGCGGGGGTCAGTCATCAAAGTTCCTCCTAGCTGCGCTCATGGCGGAGACGGACAGGAATCGAACCTGCCAGACCGAGATACTCGGCCTCACCGGTTTTGAAGACCGGGGCGCCCACCAGGACACGTACGCCTCCGTCTGCTCACCTTACACGGGGCTAAAGTAGTACTTATGACTGACATTAAACTTACGTCCTTTGCCGCCGGTGGCGGTTGTGCTTGCAAGATTCCCCCGGGTGAGCTCGAATCTGCTGTGGCGGGCCTGGTAGGCACCGCGGACCCCAACGTGCTGGTGGGGCTTGACGACGGCGACGATGCCGCCGCCGTACGCATCCAGGACGGCCTGGCGGTCATCTCCACCGCGGACTTCTTCACCCCGATGCTCAACGACCCCTATGACTGGGGCCGGGTGGCAGCAGCTAATGCGCTTTCCGACGTCTACGCCATGGGCGGCACGCCCATCACCGCCATCAACCTCGTGGGCTGGCCGCGCGAAAAGCTCAGCCTCGATATATTGCGCGAGGTCCTGCGCGGTGGCATGGATGTGGCCAGCCAAGCAGAGATCTCGATTACTGGCGGGCACTCCATCACCGCCCCGGAGCCCACCTATGGTTTGGCTGCCACGGGCACCGTCCACCCCGACAAGATTATGCGCAATGACGCCGCCGAGGCTGGTCTTCCCATCACGCTGACCAAGCCGATTGGTGTGGGCATCCTCAACAATAAGCACAAGGCCACCGGTGAGGTTTCTCAGGCCGCGGTAGATTCCATGACCACGCTCAACCGCGATGCAGCTGCGGCAGCGGTGGAGGCAGGAGTGCGTGCAGCAACCGACGTCACCGGGTTTGGTCTTTTGGGCCACCTCTACAAGATGTGCCGTGCCTCCGGTATCGGCGCCGAGCTCGACTTCTCCGCTGTTCCTGCGGTGAACGGCGCCAAGGAAGCCCTGGCGGAGGGCTTCATCCCGGGCGGCTCGCGCCGCAATCTAGATTGGGTCCGCCCCCACCTCGATTCGGACTTGAGCGAAGAGGACCTGGTCTTCCTCGCCGATGCCCAAACCTCCGGTGGCCTCCTCCTCATCGGCGAGGTACCCGGCTACCCAGTTATCGGGCGGACCGTGCCGGGTGAGGCGCGGATTTCTATCTCTGCTTAGGAACGCGCGCTCAGAATGCGCGCGACGCCATCGACTCCGGCATGCGTGAGGTGATTGGACAAATTGTGTGTCACGGACTTCTCGCTGATGCCGGATACCCAGCGAATAGAGTCCGGAGCACACATGTTGTGGTCGATGGAAGCGCGGCGGAGGTCAACGTAATTGGCACCAGCAGCGGAGGCCGCAGTGCGCATCGCGGAGTTAATGGTGTCCTCTCCCAAACGAACCAAGCCCAGCACATCCATGTTGAAACCCACCTCGCTGCTGGTACCAGAGCGCACGGGGCACATCGCGCCATTAGCGGCAGAGATAGCTGGGTACCCCACAAACGTGATGGTGGCATGCGGCGCAGCCTGACGGATGCGATTCGTGTTATTCACCATGGCCTGCCGGTAGGAATCATTATTAAATTGCGAGACAGCAATGTCCTGCAGATTATTGGCGCCGAATTGCACAAAGACACTCTTGGTATCGGCAGTGAGGTGTTTATTGGCAATGGCACCAACGACCTGCTGATCAAAGTCCTTCCGGAAGGAGCCCCCGCTAGCCTTGGCGGCCGAACAGGCATAGTTCGCCACCGAGCGCCCCGTGATCTTGCCGTACTCCGCGGCCACTGTCTTCTTTCCTTGCGGGCAGCCTTGTGGTGATGGAGCGCCTGCTTCCGAGCCGCTGCCCTCGATGCTGCTGAGGCCCGCACGCACAAGATCGGACCGCACGCCAGCCACCTGCTTGTAGCCGGGGTTAGCAAAGAAAGAATCACCGAAGAACACGGCGTCGGCGCCGCGGTGCGGGTCTGCGGAGGCCGTAGCGGTAGAGAAGGTCACGGCACTGCAGGCCAAAGCGGTTGCGGAAAGAGCAACGGAAAAACGCTTGATGCGCTGGGAGAAGGAGAGAGACATGATTCCTTAACAGAACGATTAGGGAGAACGAGAGAATGTTTACCTCGTTCTACTCAATCACATTGGTCTATCTCTTTGCTAACCCTTTGCCATTCTTGCAATTCTTTCCCGTCACAAAATGAGGGTTCTTATCCGCCCGTCACGACGGAAGTGCCGTAGTCACCCCGCGCTTCAGCACGCCGCTTCTGTGGAGCAATCGTGGTGGCTGGGTCCTTCACCGCTTCCAGTCCCGCGTTGAGCACACCAAAGCGGGTGCACGCAGATCCCGCCATGAGCGCAAGGCCGGACAATACCGACACGGTGCGTGACTTGGTCGCCGCAGCTACGCCCGTTCCCACACCACCGGAGGCGATGAGCCATTCAGAAGCCTTCATGAGCTTTCCCGGCAATCCCTCATGCAGCGGCCGCCTGGGTTCCGGTTCCATGTGATTTTCCATGATCCGCGTCGCGACTAGGTCACTCACTGCGGCCGTGATGCCCAGGGCGCGTGCAGGCCCAGCGTTCTTCACCGGGGTAAAGGCCATGGCGGCACCCGCCGCCGCGGCCGACGCCGAGGAAACAAAGACATAGGGCAAGTGCTTCTTCGCATCGTTCCATGTCGGGTTAGAGGTATTAGCCAACAGCACCGCTGTATAGCCAGCGAGTGGTCCGCCGAGAACTCCCGCAACGGCCCCCGCTGGGCCGGCTGCCTTATCAAGGGATCGGCGAAGCGGTTTCGGCAGCACACCGCCGACCAGCTCATCAGCCTCGACGACTGCAGGCAGCGACGCGGCAGAAGCAAAGCTGCCCAAAATCCACGAGCCGATGGACATCGGAGAGGTCACCTTGAAAACGCGGAACATGTTGAGCAGACGCTCTGGGCGCCCAAGGTCGAGGATCAGAAAGACAGAGCCCACCGAGGCCGCAGAGAACGCCGTCAATCGGGTAGAACGTTTGAGAGGCGCGTTACCCGTAGCCTGCGCGCCAGCGGCGAGTAATGCCGAGCCTCCCGAAAGTCCACCGAGGAACAGATAGCCACCAATTGGCCACTCCCACGGCGGGGCCTTGACTACGGGCTTGCCGTAATACGAGGAGAACTCGAAGTCCTCCGCCATGCGCGCTTCTTTGGACCCATCCTGTGCGCCGGCGCCGACTCGTCCACGCCGGCGCTTCTTGCCACCGCCGCGACGACGCCTAGGCTCCTGCGGCGGGCGGTACTCATCAAATTCGCTCACTTGCGGCCTCCCAACATGAATGCCCCGGCCACTGCCAGCGCCATTCCTCCGATAGCTTTCGCTGCGGTCTTGTACATCTGCGGCAAATCCGCCGTGGGCACGCGCGGATCCGGCGGCAGCCCGTAGACCTCCGGGGAATCGAGCAACAGGAAAATAGAACCCGTTCCACCGACCCCATCCTGGGAATTGGCGCCGTAGAGACGAGCCTCTGTCAGCCCTTGCTCGTGGAGGACACGGACTCGCTCCTGCGCAGCAGCGAGCATCTCCTCGTAAGGTCCAAACTGGATAGAATCCGTCGGGCAGGTCTTAGCGCAAGCAGGCTGTTCACCAATCTTGAGCCGGTCATAACACATGGTGCACTTCTGAGCTACACCCAAATTTTTGATCGGCATGGCCTGTCCCGGCGTATGGTCTGGACCTTGCGGCTTAAGCTGCTTCAGCTTTGCCAGCACGTTCACACCCGCGTGGTCAGGCACCTCGTAATCCACGGTGGCGGTCTTGTCCGCCTTCAGCGTCACGCCGCCGTCATCGCGGCGCTCAATGACGCCGAAAGGACACCCAGCAACGCAGGTCCCGCAGCCATTGCACACATCATCTTGCACCACAACGGTGCCGAATTCGGAACGAAAGAGCGCGCCCGTCGGGCACACGTCCAAGCATCCAGCATTGGTGCAGTGCTTGCACACATCGGAGGACATGAGCCAGCGAAAATCATCGGTATCTGGGGTGACGCTTGGCGCGGAGACTGTGGGCAGCCCCAGTGAGACGAGCTTGCGCCCATCCTCGCGCGCCTGCTCAATACGCTCATTGCTTTGCTCAATGAAGGTCACGTGCCGCCAGGTATTGGCACCCAGCGAGACTGTGTTGTCATAGGAATTGCCGGTGACCGCATAGCCTTCCACCGGGTTGCGGTTCCATTCTTTACAGGCCACCTCGCAAGCCTTGCAGCCGATGCATACCGAGGTATCGGTAAAGAACGCCATGCGCTGATAGGACTCATAGCCGTGTTTATCAGCCTTTTCGGTGAAAAGATTAGCCATTAGTCCTCCTTAGCCTTCTTTGCCTTCATAGTCCGCCACATTGCCTGCGGTGGCGTCATCGCCGGTGTTCTCCTCAGAAGCATCGCTCTTCGTGCTAAAAGCATCTGAGACGTCCAGGATCCGGTTGCCCGAGTCAACAGTAAGGTGCGCCCGCTCTTGGTACTCGCGCAAGAGTTGCACTCGTGCCTCGCCCCGCGGGCGCCGGCCCGGCTGAATATCGCAGGCGCCCACCTTTGAGTTCTGGATAAACACGTTCGGCTCCAAGGTCAGGCCCAACAGATCGTTGGCACCATCGCCGGCCACCTCGGTGGTCTCTGATTCTCCGTAGTGGAAGGGCAGGCCAATCTGGTGGAAGTCCTCACCATTGATGGTGAGCATCTCCATGCGGTCCGTCACCAAAACCTGCGCCTCTATGACACCACGCGGCGACACAATAGTGGCCCACTCGCCGTTGACAAGTCCACGCTTGGCGGCCAGTTCCTTGTCCACCTCGCAGAACAAGCCCGGCTGCAGCTCCGCCAAGTAAGGCAAGCGGCGCGACATCGCACCGGAGGTGTACATCTCCGTCAGACGGTAGGTAGAGAAGACAAACGGGAAGACCTCAGCACCGCGCTCCCCTGGCTCGGGGCGGGAAAGGTTATCCGCGCGCTTGATAGTCAACCGCGTCGGCGATTGCTGCTGCTTGTACAGCGCATTCTGCACCGGCGATTCCTGCGGCTCGTAGTGAGTCGGCAGCGGGCCGTCGGACAGCCCCTTCGGGGCAAACAGCCAACCCAGGCCATCCGGCTGCATGATGAAGGGATCATCGCCGTCGAGGGCGTCGGGGCCGACGGCGTCGACAGGCGCGACATAGTCCGGGCGCTTCGTCACCGGGAAGTCCGGGACATCGTCACCAACCCACTTGCCCTGGTCCTCATCCCACCAGATGTACTTCTTGCGCTCCGACCACGGAGTGCCATCCGGCTTGGCGGAGGCGCGGTTGTACAGGATGCGTCGGTTAGCCGGCCATACCCACCCCCACTCGAGTGCTACTTCGTTCTGCTCAGACCCCGGAACCTTCTTCGCGGCATGGTTGATGCCGTCCTTATACACGCCGGTGTAAATCCAGCAGCCTCCGGAGGTAGAACCGTCGGCGCGCATCTCGGTGAAACTCGGCAGCAATTGACCCTTCTTTGGCCCATCGAGGTAGTAGCCGTTGATCTCACGCAGAATCTCGTCCGAGCTGGGATCCCCGTGTTCATCCTCGGTGTAATCCCACGTCACGGACTTAATCGGCAGGTCGCGCGGGTCGGTCGAATCCGCCAAGCGCTCCCTAATCTTCTTGCCCAAGTGGTAGAAGAACCACGCCTCGCTGCGGGCCTGGCCCGGCGGCGGAGTCGCTTGGAAGCGCCATTGCACCATGCGCTGAGTCTGGGTAAATGTTCCGGACTTCTCCACGTGCGTTGCCGCAGGCATGAGGAATACCTCGGTAGCGATCTCCTCGGTCTTGAGCTCGCCGTTCTTGACTTCCGGCGAATCCTTCCAGAAACTTGCCGTTTCAATCTCTTGGAAATCGCGGACAACCAACCACTTCAGCGAGGCCAGTCCGCGGCGCTGCATACCACCGTTGGACTGCGCCACCGCTGGGTTCTGACCGAAGACAAAGTAGCCCTCCACTTCCTTGCGCAGCATGGCCAGCAATGTCTCATAGGTCGAGTGCGCGCCGGACAGGCGCGGCATAAGGTCAAAGCCCCAATTATTCTCCTTGGTAGCGGCGTCGCCCCAATAGGACTTCATGAGCGAGACCGCGTAGTTCTCACCCAACTGCCAGAAGCCCTTCTGGTCTTCCTGCCGGAAGGAATCCAGGTAATCCGCCCAGGTCTCCTGATCCACGTGCGGCATGGGCAGGTAGCCCGGAAGCGAGTTGAAGAGAGTCGGAATATCAGTCGAGCCTTGAATCGAGGCATGCCCGCGCAAGGCCATGATGCCCGATCCAGGGCGGCCCACGTTGCCCATGAGCAGCTGCAGGATCGCCGCGGTTCGGATGAACTGTGCGCCCAGGGTGTGCTGGGTAAAGCCCAGCGCGTAGGCGAAGCACGTGGTGCGCTCCGGGGTGGAGTTCTGCGCAATCGAGTCTGCCAAGTAGTAGAAGTCCTCCGGCGCAATGCCACAGGTCTCCTCCACCATCTCCGGGGTGTAGCGCGAGTAGTGGCGTTTGAGGATCTGGAAGACCGTGTTTGGATCTTCCAGCGTCATGTCCTTCTCCACGTTCCACGAGGAGCCCTCAGGCTTTTGCACGTACTGCCATGAGTCCGTGACGTACTTGCCCTTCTTCGCGTCGTACCCGGAGAACAGGCCTTCCAGGTCCTCGGTGTCTTGGAAATCCGGCGAGATGATCGACGCCGCGTTGGTGTAATTCACCACGTAATCGTGGAAATACAGGTCATTATCCAGAACGTACTTGATAATGGCGCCGAGCAGCACCACGTCCGTGCCACCGCGAATGCCGATGTGGCGGTTCGCAAAGGCAGACGTACGCGTGTAGCGCGGATCCACGTGGATAATGCGCGCACCACGCTTCTTGGCTTCGACGACCCACTGGAAACCCACGGGGTGGCATTCGGCCATATTAGAACCCTCGATGACGATGCAATCCGCATTCGCCATATCCTGCAGCGGTTGGGTCGCGCCGCCGCGGCCAAACGATGTTCCTAGACTAGGAACAGTGGCGGAGTGTCATATGCGCGCCTGGTTCTCTACCTGAATAGCACCGGTCGCGGTAAACAGTTTCTTAATGAGGTAGTTCTCCTCATTATCTAGCGTCGCGCCACCCAGACCGGCGATGCCCATGGTGCGGTTGAGACGACGCCCGTGCTTATCGACGTCCTCCCAATGCCTCGCGCGTGCCTCCACAAAACGGTCCGCGATCATATCCATCGCGGTTTCTTCGTCGAGCTCCTGCCATTCAGTGGCATAGGGCGCTCGGTACTTGATCGTGGTGATGCGGGTCGAGGAGTTAATGAGTTGCTCAGAAGCAGAGCCCTTGGGGCAGAGGCGGCCGCGGGAGATCGGGGAATCCGGATCGCCCTCGATTTGGATGACCTTGTCATCCTTCACGTAGACGCGCTGGGAGCAGCCCACTGCGCAGTAGGGGCAGACCGACTGCACGACGCGATCCGCCTCGACGGTGCGTCCCTGCAGGTCCTCACTCTTAGCCGACTGCGTAGACACGTCGCGGCCGAAGGCATCCTTGTTGCGGATTTGGCGTACGACGGGCCAGTTCAGTGGGCTAAAACGTGACATGCCTTAAACCTACTGCTTCGCCACCATGTTTTCCACCCTGTTCATGACAGCAAAAATTGAAAAGGAACTAAAACGACAGCAGGCCGGAGCTTTGCAGCTCCAGCCTCTTAGCCCTTAACCGAGATTACTTGCGGGTCTCGGTGATGCCGTCGGTATCGATCTGCTCCTTACGCAGATCCTCGGTGTGGGTCTCGGTGTCCTTGATGGTTTCCTTGGAGAGGTTAACCTTCTCCACCGGGACGGTCTTCTTCTCTACGTTCACACGCTCTTCATGCAGGGTGACGGAGGCTTCTTCTGCTCCGTTATCGCCAATGGTGCCGGTGTAGTTGGCAGCGTCAGCCTCAGAAATCGGGGTGCGCTCGACGCGAACCTCTTCGCGCTCGACCGGAACCTCAACAGTCTCAGTATCGGTCACGACGTACTTGCGCAGGCGAGCCTCACCAGTGGCCACGCGCTCCTTGTTGACGTCTAGGCGCTCCTCGGAGCGGATAACTTCACCTTCATTGTTGGAGACGCCGTTACCGGTAGCAGTAGCGCGGTCAGTGTCAATACGGTCGGTAGCAGCGGTCTCATCCTTAGCGTGCGCACCTGCTCCAGCGCCGGCAACGCCAGCGCCAGCCACACCAGCACCGGCAGCACCAGCGCGCTCATCACGCTCGTCACGGTAGGTGGTGACATCCTGTGCGTTCTCGAGGTTGTAGTGCTTGAAGATGTCCGCCTGTACCTCAGGAGTCAGCGGCTTATCGGAGTCAAAGTCCGGTGCGTTCTCGATGCGGTCCTTGGAGAAGGCCAGCTTGAGCTCTTCACCGGTGAAATCGTGACCACGGAGCGGAACCAAGCTGGAGCTCATGCCGAACAGGCCGTGGTTGACCTCAACGAAGGTCGGCTGACCGGACTGCTCGTCGACGAAGACCTCCTTGACAGAGCCCAGCTTGTCGCCGGTCTTGTCGTATGCGGTTGCGTTAAACAGATCCTTGATATTCTTACCCATTATTTCTCTAAACCTTTCTATATTTGGTCTATATGGAACTGGCAAACCACAGATCTCAACATCACCCCCATATACCATAAGAAGTGGGGGGGGCGATTTGCTATTTCGTTTGCGCTGTCACCCACCATACGGACAAATAAACAATGTGCCACCGCTGTAGCCCATCCTATTGCAAAAATCGCGCTTTGCCGCAGGCCACATTGGCTATAACGATTAGATTACGAGATTATTTACGCACCTCATAAGCTTATCAGAACGACGAAGCTCTCTCCCTCCCCATACCCAGACCGAAACACAAGGACATCAACCTGCCCCCACAACGTAGCACCCAACAACAATCCTCTATACAATTCTTTACGTTACCCACAGGGACAACCAATAAACGTTAGCTACCCCCACCCCGTTCGGCACATTCCTTAATTGGTCTACATTCCCAATCATCACAACTCCACCATTGAGTACCCTGAACATCATGAACCAGACGAAACACTTCGAACTCAAAGTCCCAGGCGGCAAACTACTCGTCGTCGATCTTGATATTGACGCCGACAGCACCGTAATCGCAGCGAAAGTATCCGGTGACTTCTTCCTCGAACCCGAAGAAGCCTACGAGACACTAGCCCCGGCGCTGGTCGGAACCACCACAGCCACCTCGACAGAAGAGATTCAATCCCGGCTCGATGCCGCGCTTGCGCGAATCGACTCCCCCGTAGCCCTTCACGGTTTTGACACCCACCACCTTGCCGTCACAGTTAGACGTGCACTGTCCGGCGGTACCGATTTCACCGACCACAACTGGGAGATCCTGCGCCCAGGAGTTCTCCCAACCCCAGTCAACGTCGCCCTCGATGAGGTCCTCCTCAACGAAGTCGCGGAAGGAAAACGCGGCCCTACGCTCCGCTTCTGGGAGTGGGAAGACCGCGCCGTGGTCTTCGGCTCCTACCAGTCTTATTCCAATGAGTTGGACCAGGAGGGCGTCGACAAGCACAGCATTGTTCCAGTGCGCCGAATCTCCGGTGGTGGCGCAATGTTTATGGAGGGCGGCAACTGCGTGACTTATTCCCTGTACGCCCCAGACTCGCTCGTGGCCGGTTATTCCTATGAGGCTAGCTACGAATATCTAGACCAATGGGTTCTCGCGGCGCTCGGAAAGCTTGGTGTCAATGCCTGGTACGTGCCGATTAATGACATCACGTCGGACGGCGGAAAGATTGGCGGTGCCGCCCAAAAGCGCCGGAAGGGCGCGGTACTCCACCACACCACGATGAGCTATGACATCGATGCAGACAAGATGATGGAGGTCCTACGCATCGGCAAGGTCAAGGTCTCTTCCAAGGGCCTAGCCAGCGCAAAGAAGCGCGTGGACCCGCTGCGCCGCCAAACCGGCGTGCCGCGCGAGGAAATCATCGAGACTATGGCTACCGAGTTTGCCACCCGCTATGGCGCCGTCGACGCCGAGCTTTCCGACGACACACTCGCCGCCGCCCGCCACCTCGTCGACACCAAGTTCCTCAACGACGAGTGGACCAAGCGCATCCCATAATTTGCGGGGGAATTTCTGGGCAGCGTACGGTGTTACATGTTCTAATGAACCGATCGGTATGATTTTACCGAACCAAATGGTCCATTTCTATACAACACTGTCTAGAAGGAAAATCTCGTGTCCGACACTTCCTCCCGCGCATCCTCGCGCACGCTGCCCTCGTGGGCCACCGGCTTTGGCGCCCAGGTCATCGCCGGCCTCATTATCGGCCTTATTCTCGGATTCATCGCTTCCGGCATGAAGTCCTCGTGGCTCTCCGATACCTTGTCCGGCGTCGGCGGCGCGTACGTCCAATTGCTCAAAGTGATGGTCCCGCCGCTCATCTTCGCGGCTGTCGTCACCTCGGTTGCCAACCTGCGCAAGGTGGCTAACGCCGCCTCGCTGGCAATCTCCACTCTTGTATGGTTCGCCATTACGGCCTTCTTCTCCGTCTTGGCTGGCATTCTCGTCGCCCTCGTGATGAAGCCAGGCGTAGGCACGACTGTCGACGCCTCCACCGCCGCCGATCCCTCCAACGTTGGCTCCTGGACCGCATTCCTCCAGCAACTCGTCCCCGCCAACTTCTTTGGACTCAAAGCTTCGCTTAGCGACGGCGAAGTCTCCCTCAGCTTCGGCGCCCTTCAGCTCCTTGTCATTTCTTTGGCTCTGGGCATCGCAGCGGTCAAGGCTGGCAAGGCAGCCGATCCCTTCCTGCGCTTTACCGAATCCTTCCTCAAGGTCATCCAGGTGGTTCTCTGGTGGATCATCCGTCTCGCCCCGATTGGCACCGCCGCCCTCATCGGTAAAGCCGTGTCTACCTACGGCTGGGATGCGCTGAGCTCCTTGGGCAAGTTCGTCCTCGCGATGTATGTCGGACTCGCCCTTGTCATTGTTGTGGTCTACCCTGCCGTCCTCGCGTTCAACCGCATTCCAATCATTGGCTTCTACAAGCGCGTATGGCCAGTATTCTCCCTCGGCTTCGTCACCCGTTCCTCCATGGGAGTCATGCCGGTTACCCAGCGCTTTACGGAGAGAGCCATGGGTGTGCCTCGCGAATACGCCTCCTTCGCCATCCCACTCGGCGCTACCACGAAGATGGACGGCTGCGCCTCCGTTTACCCGGCCATCGCCGCCATCTTCATTGCCCAGTTCTACGGAATTGACCTTTCCCCGACCCAATACCTTCTCATCATCTTCGTTTCCGTCATTGGCTCCGCAGCTACTGCCGGTACGACAGGCGCCACCGTCATGTTGACGCTGACACTCTCCACGCTAGGCCTCCCGCTGGCAGGCGTCGGCCTCTTGCTTGCCATCGAACCCATCATTGATATGGGCCGCACCGCCGTCAACGTTACCGGTCAGGCACTGTGTGCCACGACCGTCGCCAAGCGCGCCGGCATCCAAGACCAAGCAACCTGGAACGCTGCCGAGGGTGGCGTCAATGACATCATGAACGCTGACGAGAACGACCGGGAAAGCGTGAACGTTTAGAAATTAAGTGACGTGGAGCACACATAGTTTCTGTACGGTGGAAGCTATGTCCACGTCAACCCAAGCACCACCAGGCCCCGATTCCACACAACACCGCAGCGCTATCAAGGCCTCCTTCATAGGAACCTTCATCGAATGGTTCGACTATGCGGCCTACATTTATATGTCGGCCATTATCTCCCGAGTCTTCTTCCCGGAGATGGAAGGGCGCCGCGCGCTCATCATGACATTCGCCCTCTTTGCGCTTTCCTTCCTCGTCCGCCCGCTCGGCGGAATTGTGTGGGGACACTTTGGTGACAAACACGGACGAATTCAAACCCTGACGGTATCGATCACGATGATGTCGCTGGCGACAGCCGTGATCGGCTTCCTCCCCAGCTACGAAACCATCGGATTCGCCGCCACCCTGCTGCTTCTACTTTCGCGCATGGTCCA
Organism: Corynebacterium sp. UMB6689; assembly: GCF_030215295.1. NCBI lineage: Bacteria > Bacillati > Actinomycetota > Actinomycetes > Mycobacteriales > Corynebacteriaceae > Corynebacterium > Corynebacterium sp. UMB6689. Next base: position 139,691 of record NZ_JASOLS010000002.1, read on the forward strand.
AGGTTTCTCCGCGGCTGGCGAATATGCCGGTGCAGCCACGCACCTCGCAGAGATCGCCCCGACGCATAAGCGGGGCATTTACGCCGCAATCGTTCCTTCCGCCACAGCATCCGGCCTGCTATTGGGCTCCCTCATTGCGGCTTTACTCACCGGCGTACTCGACGACGATGCTCTCATTTCTTGGGGTTGGCGCGTCCCCTTCCTCATCGCACTACCCCTGGGCCTTTACGGCCTGTGGATTCGCCGCAACGCCGATGAGTCTTCCCGCTTTGAGAATCAAGATGACACGAAGGAGTCCCCTCTTCGCGAGGTCATCAAATATCCCAAGGCGCTGGCAATTGCCTTCTCGGGCGCAGTTCTCAACGCCATTGGTTTCTATGTCATCCTGACTTACCTGCCAACCTACCTCTCCCAGGAGCTGGGCATGGCGGAAACACCTGCCTTCATAGCGTCCTCCGTTGCTTCCGCGTTCTACATTGGCTTCGCGCTTCTCACCGGCCTGCTTTCGGACCGCCTGGGACGCCGCACCACCATGCTGTGTGCTGCACTTTTCATGGGCCTCTTCATCGTCCCTGCCTTCATGCTCCTGGACGGCGCTGGGATTCTCCTGGTCATCATCATCCAGGTGTGCCTCGGCGGCGTGCTTGCGCTTAACGACGGCGTCCTCCCCTCCTTCCTCTCCGAACAGTTCCCCACCCATGTTCGCCTTTCCGGCTTTGCACTCACTTTCAACACAGCTAACGCTGTCTTCGGCGGCACGGCGCCCATGATCGCCACCTGGCTTATTGACAAAACAGACAACCAACTCGCCCCGGCGTATTACCTTGTTGCCGCCGCAATCATCACCGGCGGAGGCGTTCTCTTCGCCTCCAAGCGGAATCGCCTAAAAGAGATCTAGCCCACCGCCTCACTCTCCCCCTCCTGGTAGTAACTTCCATCAACGACCCACACTTGAGCTTCAGCGGCAGCGTCAATCGCCCGACCGCTGGCGATCCGAATTGTCGTTTCAGACGACGAGCAGGGCCAGGGGACCTGAACCCTGTTAGGTAGACACCTGATATCCAGCCCGGTTGGGTTGGGAAGAAAGGTAATCTACCACCATGCCTAGGTACTCCGAACAGTTCAAACGTGATGCTGTGGCCCTCTACGAAAACAATGAGGACCTTTCACTCCACGCGGCTTCAGCAGAGCTTGGAGTCAATCGTTCCTCACTTTATTCCTGGCTTAAGCAGTACGGCACCGGCAAGCGTGCCCGCACGAAGACCATGCGTGACAAGGCCCAGGAGACGACTGATTCTGAGCGGATCCGCCAGCTAGAAAGAGAAGTCTCGAAGCTGCGCGAAGAACGCGACATCCTGCGTAAGGCCGCGAAATATTTTGCCGAAGAGACACGCTGGTGATCCGCTTCCAGTTTGTCTATGACCATCGAACCGAGTACTCGGTTAAGCGGATGTGCCACGTGTTAAAGCTCAATCGCTCGGGCCTGGCCTCTACCCTTGAGGCCATGGGCTTTTAGGCAACCTCCTCAACCACTACACCCCACTTCTACCCCGAGAAATATAGACACCATCAGCACAAACACTAACCATGTTATGTCCATAGGGTTTTTGGACATAACACAGCTCCACTAAGCCAGGAGGCCTAGCTATTTCACAAGACCGAAAGTGCCACCAACGTCACGGTCGAGTACAACTAGTGGGTGTCACTGTGGCTTTCCGAAGTCCACCACACTGACGTTCCCATCATTGCGGGGGCGGTACAGAGGGCTCCTGACGGATTGCCCGAAGTCCTCTGCACGAATTGACTTCCGGCCTGATGCCGCTGTACCAACCTGTCCTGATAGGCGGGCGCCTCGTTTGCCAGAAGATGGGCAAGGTTCCCTCTCCCCCTTGCTTTTTGGGAGTCCTCGGCCAGCTACGGGATCGTGCCTGGCCGGTCCTCGGTCGAGTTGTTGTCCGGAGTTGGTGTGCAGCAGTCGGGTTCCCCGCTTTGCCCGGGGCCCTCGCCTGTGGGCGGCGTTCCCTGTCTGATGCGCAGTCTCCTGCGCCGGTTGAGGGCGGCCAATGCCGATACGAGCACCACGGCTGCGGCGAGGGCTGCGATCAGGGTGCTGTTGTCGCTGATCCAGGCGCTGGCGGCGGCTGACCATACGGCGAGGCTGTTGGCCTGTGCGGTTCCGCCGGTGGCGGCGGGATACCAATACCAGCTGAGGTAGGCGCCGGTTATGGTGAGGATGAAGGCGGCGATGCGGTTGCTGTGCTTGGCCAGGCCGGTGATTCTTCGCCCGAGGGCGGCCCCGGCGATGGCCGTGCCTGCCGAAACGAGCATCAGGACAGTGGCCGAGCCTGCGGCGTAGGCGGCGAAGACCGCGAGCAGCCCGGCGTAGCTGGCGACGGCCTGGGCTTGGGCGATCACGGCCAGGAGCACCCCGAGGGTGCAGCCGAGGGATGCTGCGGCGTATCCGATCCCGAAGGCCACCATGCGCCCGGTTTTGTGACCTGCCCCTGCGGCTTCTTGTGTGCGGGGTTTCGTGGCCCAGGCCGGCAGACGGAGCCGTGGTGTGAGTCCGGTGAGCATGGCCAGGCCCAGCAGGAGAAGGATCACCCCGGTGGCCATTCCCAGCCAGGGCGCTGCGCTGATCAGGGTCCTGGCGCCCGCGCTGACGATCAGCCCGAAGGCTGCCAGGGTCCCGGCGAAGCCGAGGCTGAGCGCGAGCCCGGCCCGGAGCCCGTGGGCCAGACGCAGCGCGAGCGGGCGCGTCCGGGCGTCCCCGATGGTCTGGGCTATCCAGGCGGGCAGGAGGGCGAAACCGCAGGGATTGACCGGGGCAATCATTCCAGCGGCGAAGGCCAGGGCAAGCAGGGCTGTCATTGGGCACCGGCCTTGGTGAGTTCTTCTTGGATCTTTTCCGCAGACGGGTCGGTGGCCCGGAAGGTAACGTCGCCCTTCGCGTCGACCACCACCAGGGTGCTTATGGAGGTGACCTTGTACCGGGTGGTCAGTGTGGCCTCGGTGTCGATGACGGCAGGGAGCTCAGGGGCCTTGATGTAATCGCGGAATCCGTTGATGGTCTCCTTCGGTTCTCGGGGGTCCACGTCCACCAGGAGGTAGTCGGCCGAGCTTCCCAGGGCCGTGGAGGCCTTGTTCAGGGAATCGGCCCCTTCCGCACACTCACCGCATCCGGCAGAGAAGAAGAACAGTGCTGCGGGCTTACCGTCCGGGATGGTCCGGGTAGTGCCGTCAATGTCGGAGACCGTAACAGCAACGGCACCGGCCGCGTCGGGCGACGAACCGCCTGGCGCGGCCGACGGGCCGCCCGGTGAGCTGGCGCAGGCGGTTGTCAGTGCCATGACCGCTGCCAGAAACAGGGCGGAGGCGAGGTGCCTGGGCCGGGGAACGGACAGAGAACGGCGGGATCTCGGGGATGTCATGGTGTCTGGTGGTTCCTTCCAGGAATGGGGATGGGGACTCAGGCGGTGCCGTGGTCGGTGCGGTGGTGCTCGGGGACAACAGATAGGTGAGGGCCTGGTCGGTGGCGGTCAGGGCATTCCTTTGCTTCGGTAGTGGGGGCTGGAGCTCAGGCGCAGCAGGAGAGCTCGGAGACGTCGGTGGTGAAGGCCTTGGCGGCGATCCTGATGCCCTCGGCCATCGTCAGGTAGGGGCTCCAGGCGGCGGCGACCTGCGCGGTGGTCATGCCCGCTTCGAGGATGTAGACGCCGGCGGCGGCGATTTCCCCGGCGTCCTTGGCCACCGCGGAGAGGCCCAGGATCCGTCCGGTGTCGCGGTCCGCGACAACCTTGATGAAGCCGCGGGTGTCGCGGTTGACCACGGCTCGCGGCACGTACTCCAGGGGGAGGACCCGGCACTCGCAGCTGATCCCGGCGGCGACAGCTTCCTTTTCCGTCATCCCGACCGCCCCGATGGCGGGACTGGTGAAGGTGACCCGGGGCAGGTGCCGGTAGTCGACCTCGGCCAGGGCATCGGTGAACGCATTGTCCACGGCCAAGGCGCCGTGGGCCGCTGCGACGTAAACGAACTCCCGATGGCCGGTCGCGTCCCCGGCGGCCCAAACCCGCGGGTTGGACGTGGCCAGGCGGGAATCGACCACGATCTCGCCGGATGCGCCGGTCTTCACCCCGACGGCGTCAAGGTCCAGTCCCTCGGTCACCGGGCGGCGGCCCAGTGCCACGAGGATGCGGGAAGCGCGGAACACCTCCTCGCCCCCGGCCACGTTTGCCGTCACCGAGACCCCGTCCGGGCCGGAGGCCACGGAGTCGGCCATGGCCCGCCGGACCACCCGGATCCCCTCGTCGGCGAACACCCCCGCCAACGCCTTGGATGCCTCCGGTTCCTCCTGCGAGGCCAACCGGGAACGGACCAGCATGGTCACCCGGGAGCCCAGCCGGGAGAAAAGCTGTGCCATCTCCAGGGCAACATAGCCTCCGCCCAGGATCAGCATTGATTCGGGCACCTCGTCCAGTTCCATCGCCGTCGTCGAGGTCAGGTACCCGGCCTCGGCCAGTCCGGGAACGGGCGGCACGTAGGGTGCGGAGCCAGTGGCCACGAGGTAGTGCCCGGCCTCGATCGTTCTCACTGCACCATCCGGGGAGATCACCCGGAGCAGCGGTGCGTCCTGGGTTCCGGTGAACGACGCGTCCCCCGAGATCATCGTCCACCCGTAGTCCGCGGCCAGATCGACGTACTTCTCCGTGCGCATACTTTCAACCAGCGCGGCCTTGCCCTGAATCAGGGCCGGCATGTCCACCGGGCCCGCCGAGGCCGCCACCCCAGGGAAGCGGGCCGAATCCAACGCCACGTGGCGGGCCTCCGCGGCAGCCAGGAGCGCCTTCGACGGGACGCAGCCCGTGTTCACGCATGTCCCGCCCACGGTGCCGCGCTCCACCATCACGACGCGCTTGCCCAGTCCGGTGGCCCGGATCGCGGCCGCAAACGCTCCGCCGCCGGAACCAATAATCGCCAGATCGAACTTTTCGTTTGTCATTCCAGATGTCTCTTCCCTGTGGTTCAAAAGTTCCTATGGAACCATTGTGAACCTTCCAGTACAATGGAAGGTCAAGTGTGGTGGCCATTGGAAGGGGAATCGGCGAACATGAGGATCGGACAGCTTGCGGAAGCAACCGGAACCACGACCAAGACCCTGCGGTTCTACGAGGAGTCGGGGCTGCTCCCTCCGGCCGAGCGATTGGCCTCCGGCTATCGGGACTACGCCGAGGATGCCGTGGGTCGGGTCGGGTTCATCCACCGGGGCCAGGCCGCCGGGCTGACCCTCGCCCAGATCCGCCAGATCCTCGACATCCGCGACGGCGGCCAGGCGCCCTGCGAGCACGTGCGCGACCTGCTTGACGTGCGCCTCGCTGAGATCGAGCAGCAGATCGCGCAGCTCTCCGTGCTGCGCGACACTATCGCGGACCTCAGACAGGACGCCGCACACCCGGACCCTGAAACGTGCAGCACCGATCAAGTGTGTAGGTATTTGTAATCCAATTGGGCACACCTCCTTAGCAACCACGCTATGCGAGAGTTGCAGCTCGACGAGAGCCAGGATGACAGGATTAACCGCCAGGAGCTATCTATAAATAGGGACTATTTCTTACCTGGAAGTAACATTTTGGCGGTTGAGGATAATACCTTTGGTGCATTTTGAGCCAAAGTAAAAATAGTCCCCTACGGGAAGACGGAAATAAGACAGTTCCCGGTGGACAAGAACAGTCTTCGCGAGCAGGTAGTTGGTGGGCCCTTGCGTTCATAATTCTGTGCACCATCACCACCATGATCGACAGGCGAAAACCAGGTTCTTCGGGTGGGTTGGCCCGCCTTCGGCCCAGTTGTGTCGGTGATCCAACTGGCTGAGAAAAGCAGGCTCGCCACAGCCGCCGACCCGGCAGGTACCGTCGCGGCCTTCGACAAGTTTGCGCATGATGATTCCTGGCTGGTAGCCATCGGCCTCTTTTATCTCTTCGGTTAAATCCCGCATCTTGTCATGTGGCATGGGCTCAGCTCGCCAGCCGAAGCCTTCAATAAAGGTCGGTGCATCCTCAATATCGCAGGCCTGGTAGGTGTGGAGCACCACGGTAGCTGGTGGCTTTATCTCACCGGAAAGCAGTTTGATGACTGCCTCAGCGACAGTGATGTCTTCCTTGGCGGCGGTCTGGTGGATGAAGGCATCGAGTTTAATGCCGGTGTCTTCCCCAACCTGCAGTTCCAGCCAGGCAGAGGTGCCGTTAGAAGAAAACCGGTACGTATCTTTAGGCCGGGTATCTTGGTAGGCGATGGAATCATCCAGGGTTTTACAAATAACGCGGACTTTGCGCCTGATTTGACTACGTGTAGGAAAAGCTTGGTTCGGCTTAGAAGGGGTGAAGAAGTCAGCCAGGAGGGTGTCGATAAAATCCAGGGTTTCATCAGTCAAGGCTGTCAGTGCTGACATGGGTTGATCGATAGCAATGAGGGATTCAATATCCAGCAGGCAGTGGGTGTCTTGTATGGCTTTGACTTTCGGCAGACTTTCTAGCCGGTGGATGGCACGCAGGCCTGATTTGATGTGGCCTTCCGGCAGTGACCAGGCGGCGACTAGGGATAGTGCGGTGGTGTTGATATCGGCGTGCAGGCTGGGCATGGCCCCGACCCAGGTTTTATAGGTGGCCCGGCGTGCTTTGGAGCGGGCTATGGCGTGTGGGTTATTCGGGTTGGTGGTGGAAAAGAAGAAGGTTGGCGGGCGTGTGACAGTGGTCATGGGTATCTCCCCCGAGATAAACCTGTATTAGAAGAAGTGTTCTAAACATAATCCTTGCGGCTACCACCACGCATGGCTATAGCTAGTGGTGAATTCCCGTCAAGTCGTTACTATAAACGGGGGTAGCCACCATGCGTTAGTCAGGACATTCGACGCCAACCAACGAAAAATCCCACCAACGTGGAATCTATTCGTAGCGCACGTCACCACGTGCAACGTCCTTGCGCCCATGAACAATGAAGTAGACCACAGAAGCAACCAGCATCAAAGCCGCCAGCATCCAGTACATGGCGGAGTATCCCGTCGCGGAGATAACCTGCCCCAGCAGAATCGGACCGAAGCCGATGCCTAGGTCCAGCAGCAAGAAGAAGGTCGAGATGCCCGCACCCATCTCGTGCATCGGCACCAGGCGCACAGCGATAGCCTGACCCGCCGGCAGGATCGAGCCATATCCGATACCCACCAAGACCCCCGCAGCAACAATCTGCCAATCAGCACCAGCCGAAGCCAGGACAGCCAAGCCGGCAATAAAGAAGACGAGTGAAGAGTAGATGATGATGTTGTCACCACGGCGGTCCTGCAGCCTACCCAACACAAAGCGCAGAACGAGGCTCACCACCGCATAAGCCAAGAAGAAGTAGCTAGCGCCCTTCTCCAGCCCCGCGTGGGAGGAATAGCCATTCAGGAAGGTGATAATGCCCGTATAAGCAACACCGACCAAAAGAATGAACACGCCAAAAGGTGCCACCGCTGGGTGCACAATATTCCCCAAGGAGAAGGAGACGCTTCGATGCTCCTGCGCCGGCGCCTTGACGACGAGCCCCAGCCCCAAGGCCACCACCGTCAGCGTCAACGCCACTAGAAACACGGAGTTATAGCCGGCGTTGTGGACAATCGCTAAACCTGCCGCCGGACCAAAAGCGGTGGCCAGCGTCGTCCCCAAGGCGAAGTATCCCGTTCCCTCTGCGCGACGATGGTCCGGGATAACCGATTGCGCCACAGCCATCACAGCCGTCGATGCCACCGCATAGCCGAAGCCGTGCACGATACGGACAGCAAACAATAGTGGCAGTGACTGAGCTGGGAAATACAGCGCCATCGCCACAGTGACCACGATGAGGGAGATGACCAGCGAGCGCTTCCGCCCAGCAGCATCCACAATGTAGCCCGAAAAGAGGCGAGCAATCGTCGCCCCCACCACGAAGGCGCTTGAGGCAAACCCGCCCGCTGTGTCCGAGGCCTGGAACTGCTCGACGGCATAGAGTGCCATGATGGTCACGAGTAGATAAAAGACCGTAAATTGGGCAAAATTTACCAACCACGCGAACACAAATGTCGGCGTGATAAGGGAACGGGATTCAGAGGACGTTTGAGACACCTTCTTCGACAGCGTATGGAATTAAGACTTCCACACGCTACCAAAGATCAGAGATACTTTCGAATCCCACTTTCGGAATGTGCAGCGCTTGACGACGCCCCTATCCGAACAGTTTCCGCAGGTAGGACGAACCGAATTTCCACTCCGGATCCATCTTTTCGCGCAGCTCGCAGAACTCATCAAATCTTGTATAAAGTTGAGCAAAGTCCTTCCGGGACAGGGAGTTCATCTTGCCCCAGTGCGGGCGCCCACCCGCTGCCCGAAGAATGGGCTCGAGCTTCGGCATATAATCCTGCGGGTTGAGCGCACGTGGAATGTGGAAGGCAATGTACATCGATTCGCGGCCCGATGCTGTCGACAGCGCAACGTCATCCGCGGCCGTCGTACGCAGCTCCATCGGAAAACCGATACGCCAGTCCTGTTCGTCGATGAAGCGGCGGATCTCGCGGACGGCGGCGGGGCCGTCGGCAAGCGGCACCGCATACTCCATTTCGTGGAAGCGAACCCGGCGCGGGCTGACGAACACGTCGTGAGCAGCTGAACGGTAGCGGTTATGAGAGATAACCGAGGTGGCGAACTTGTTGAGCGTCGGAATCGTCCCCGGAAGAAGACGCCCCAGAGCCAGGGCTGCGGCGAAGGCGCCGTTGCCGATGAGCTCATCGTCGATAAGCGCCTTAAGGCGTGAGCGGCGCTCCCCGTTCGGCTCTAAGCGCGTGTTGGCTTTGACCATCGCTCGGTCGGTGTGCGGGAACCAGTAGGACTCGAAGTGGTCGACGCCCCGAGAGAGCTCCTCCCAATTATCCATCAGCTCATCGAAGGCAATGCCAGATTCTTCCGCCAGCAGGTCGAAGGCGTCCACACACTGCATTTCAACTTCAACAACCACGCCGAGCGCGCCCACGCTGACGACCACGAGGCGAAGGAGTTCTGGGTCTTCGTCGATAGAATAGCTGCGGGTGTTGCCGTCGGCGTCGATAAGCGTCAGCCCAGTGACCGTCCCCGCAAAGCCCGTGTAATTGATGCCGGTGCCGTGGGTCGAGGTCGAAATCGCGCCCGCCAGCGATTGCGGGTCCACATCACCCTGGTTAGCCAGGGCAAGCCCGAAGGGGCGCAGGAGCTTGGGCACGTCCCGCAAGCGAGTGCCTGCCAGGAAACGGACGCGCTTGCGCTGCTTATCGACGCTCACCAGACCACTCACGTGATCGAGATTGAGCATCGTCTCCTCCCCCGCCGCAATGGGAGTGAAAGAGTGACCAGCGCCCACAGCACGCACGCTGCGGGAGCGGCTAATAATTCCAGGGATCTCGTCTATGCGGGAGGGCTGTACAAACTCCTGCGGTTTCGTGGTGACCGATCCTGCCCAATTGCTAAATGTGGTTGTCATCGGAGTGTCCATCCTTGTCCTCTATAGGTATCCCATACATCAACGCCGTCTTCTCCAACGGCCACTAGGCGGTCGACGTTTTCTGTCATTTCGCCGGCCTTGGCGTGACGGAACCACACCAAGTCCTCGACATTCATATCCATGCCTCGGAGAGGCGTCTGCACCTCACCGGCACCCTCCGTGCTGGAATAGCTCAGCCCTGCCGGCCACACCGGAACCGGAACGCGATCCTTCGCGGGTGGTCCGGAGGCAATCCAGCCTCCGGAGTTGACCGTGGCCCAGCCCGGCGCGGGAACGCGGGAGACCTGGCAAACGAAGAACGCTGCTGCCTTGTGGTTGATGCCGGTGAAGTCATCAAAAATCGCCGGCGTGTAGAAACCGGAGCCAGCGGCCAGCTCGGTCAAGGTTCCTTCGGCCGCGGATTCTTGGAGACTGCCCGTGCCGCCGCCGTTGACGAATTCGATGTCCGCTATCTCCCGCGCGACCTCCACGCAAGCACGGCGCCGCGGGGCCAGGTCCGCCATGGACTTGGTGCGCAGCCAGCGCTTGACTGCCCCCACCGGCCCCGGCAGGCCATCCGCGACGGATGCCACTTGACCCTCATAGGCCATGAGTCCGACAAGCCGGTGCCCGCGCCGAAGAATCTCGCGCGCCAATACTGAGACCTGTTCCGGCGTGCGCACAGGTGAGCGCCGCGGGCCGATGACCGCCCCCGGCACGTGGAGGGTGCAATCAATGTCGATGGCCACGCGCAGGGATCCCTCAAGCAGGTCTAAGAGCTCAGCACTATCCACCATGATGGTGATGGCCTCGCGCGCGGTGCCATCCGCTGCAAGCTCACGCAGGGCCTTGCGGTTGACGCTCGGATAAGCCACCACAATGTCGCGGAAGCCCTCTCCCACCAGATGCAGAGCCTCTGGAACGGAATAGGCGAGGATGCCACGGTAGCCCTCGTGCTCGAGGGCGCGACGAAGTGCTGCCACGCTGCGGATCGACTTCGAGGCCACGCGGATGGGTAGTCCTCCGGCGCGAGTCGGCATCTGTGCAGCGTTGTAGTCAAACGCGGCGAGGTCAATAACGCCTACGGGCGCTGGGTTTTCTCCAGATCTGACGAGCGGCTCAACGGCCGCGCGCACCTGGGCCTGTGGAGTAGTCGCGAGGATTGGCATAGCGTTATCCTAACCACGATTAATTTAGTTTGTGAGACAAATCTCGAAAAATCTATAGCGCCCTCGCATATTTTTGGGACAATAGACCGCATGAAGACCTTCACTCAGACCCGTCTGCCCCATCGAGTGCTCAATTTCTTAGACACGGACCCCGCCCGCGATGTTCGCGGCACGGGTGAGCAGCACCAGGCTCACGCGCCTTTTAGCGGTGAGGATCTCTTTAGCTTCCCTGTCGCCACTGCCGGGGACGTCGAGAAAGCCGTCAACTATGCGCGCGCCGGCGTTGGCCAAGGTGACCGCGCCGCCATCCTGCTGCGCCTGCACGACCTCGTTCAGGAGAACGAGGAGCTCATCCTCGACCTCATCCAGGCAGAAAACGGCAAGTCCCGCTCCCATGCCTATGACGAGCTGATGGATCTGTATAACTGCGCGCGCTTCTACGCGGTCAATATCCGCAAAGCTTTCGGCGCTGACCGCCACCCCGGCGCGCTTCCCGTGCTGACTAAGACCCGCACCCAGCATTACCCACTGGGCGTGGTGGGGCTAATCTCTCCGTGGAACTATCCCCTGTCCCTCGGTGTTGGCGATGTTCTGGCAGCCCTCTCGGCTGGTAATGCCGTGGTGCACAAGCCGGATTCTCAGACCACGCTAACGGCGATTCTGCTGAGGCGCCTAGCCATCGAGGCGGGCCTTCCGGAGGCTGCCTGGCAGCTGGTTCCCGGCCGCGGAGCGGAAGTGGGCGATGCCCTCGTTCCCCTGGTGGATGGCCTTTCCTTTACCGGTTCCACCAAGGCTGGCAAGTCCATCGCTACCCAGGCTGCGGGGCGCCTCATCCCCACCATGCTGGAGCTGGGTGGCAAGAACCCGATGCTGGTGCTTGACGACGCCCCCCTTAAGCCCACCGCCCAAGGCGCCGTGCGCACCGCATTCTCCTCCTCCGGGCAGCTGTGTATGTCCGCCGAGCGCGCCTATGTGCACGAGAGCGTCTTCGAGGAGTTCCTCGCAGAACTCAAGAACGCGCTGGACCAGCAGGTGCTCGGCGCGGCCTTCTCCGATGCCGCCACCATCGGCTCGCTGACCTCGCAACGCCAGCTCGATGCCGTTAAAGCCCACGTGGAGGATGCCGTGTCTAAGGGCGCCACCGTGGTCTACGGCGGAAAGGCCCGGCCGGACCTTGGGCCCTACTTCTACGAGCCCACCGTGCTGACTGGTGTGACCCCAGAGATGGATCTCTATGCCACCGAAACCTTCGGCCCAGTGCTCGCGGTGTATACGGTAAGTTCCGACGCCGAAGCCATTCAGCTCGCCAACGACACGACCTACGGCCTATCCGCATCGGTGTGGTCCGGAAACTCCCGCCGCGCGTGGAAGGTGGCTTCCCAGCTGGAAGCCGGCATGGTCAACATCAATGAGGGCTTCGCAGCCGCCTATGGTTCCATCGCCGCACCCGGTGGCGGCGTCAAGGAGTCTGGCCTGAACCACCGCCACGGTATTACCGGCATGCGCCTGTGGGCCAATGAGCGCACCGTGGCCGAGCAACGCCTACACCCGCTTGCGCCCTCGGAGTACATCTCCCCGGAGCGCTTCCGTCATCTGGTGTCCACCGGCATGCAGCTGATGAAGACCTTCCGACTCTAACCTAAACAGCCATGAAGGAACTTACCCGCGATGAGCTTCTCGCTCGTCGGCTCATTGCTCAAGGCCTTGCATCATCGGCGGCGCGGCCCCTCACGTCGGCGCTAGAAGTGGCTGAACATCTCCTTGCTCTGCAGGGCCAGACCTACAATGCCGGCGTTCGTACGCTCTCCTTGCGAGCTGAGTGTGACGAATACTTGCTGGGCTATGCCAACAAGGAATGGATTATCCCCGATGAGATCCGCAATGATGTCCTGACCAAGAACGGTCTCAGTTGGCCGTGGGTAATGGAAGGCGGACGCGGCGTGGCCAGCTTGCGTTAGCTGCAAGCGTTACGGCATTCGCAAAATGCGGCGATGAACCGTTCCAGCGGGCTCGACGTGGATAAAGACCTCAGCGCCGGGGAATAGCTCGTCGATGGCGTCCTCGATTCTGTCGGCAACAGTGTGCGAGTGCAGCACTGTCCACTGGCCGGGAACATCCATCGTGAGATACACCAAGCGGTTGCGGCCCGAAGCAACGGTACGACGCGACGTGATCTCCACGTCATGACGCTCCTCCAGTTCGTTAAGGAGGGCATCAAGCTGCGCATGCTCTTCCTTAGGCAGGGACTCCGACAACAGGGAGCTCAGTGATTCTTTGAGCAACTTGTAGCCAGTCCACAAAATATTGAGGCCCACGGCAAACGCGATGACTGGGTCGAGCCACAACCAATCCGTGAGGCTGACCGCGCCGATGCCGAGGAGGACGCCGACGGACGTCCAGACGTCGGTAAGCAGATGCTTTCCGTCCGCCTGCAAAGTGGCCGAACGATGCTGCCTGCCCGCGCGCACAAGCAGAAGGCCCACGCCCAGGTTAAGTAAGGAAGCCACGAGCGACAGAAGGAGGCCAAGCCCAGGTTGCTCCAGCGGCTGCGGATCCAGAAGTCGGCGAATGGCTGTGTAGATAATCATCGCTGCAGCGACGAAGATCATCACACCCTCGACCAGCGCGGACACATACTCGGCCTTGCCGTGACCGAACTGATGGTTCGCATCGGCCGGCTTTGCCGCAATTTTGATAGCCACAAACCCCACAACGGCGGCAACGAGGTTAACGCCGGATTCGAGGGCGTCGGAAAGGAAGCCCACAGATCCCGTCACCGCGGCAGCGATGACCTTGAGCGCAATCGTGGCCACTGCGGTGGTGATAGAGAGCTTCATAAAGCGCTCGAGCAGTAGTTGCTCTGAGCTAAGAGAAGACAACTTAAAACTCCTTCGGTTCGGGTGCGGACCGAAGGTCTCGTTCACGCCGCAGGCAATGCAAACGCTGGCTGGCCGGGCGGAAAAGCCAGTATGTCGACCAGGCATCTCGGAAAGTATCCGAGGGAACTACTCCCCTTCAGGAATATCTAACAATATAGAGGCCTTACGGCGGAAGCAAGACGCAAAAAGCCGCAGGTTGCGCACCCGCGGCTTTACTAAACATAAGGTTTAGTGCTGGCTCTCTGCGAATTCCTCAACCAACTTAGCGTTGAAGGCTGGGAGATCGTCCGGGGTACGGGAGGAAACCAGACCCTGGTCGCAGTGAACCTCTTCGTCTACCCAGGTAGCGCCGGCGTTACGCAGGTCGGTCCGCAAGCTGGGGAAAGAAGTAAGGGTACGGCCCTTGAGCACATCGGCATCGGTCAGGATCCAAGCACCGTGGCAAATAACGCCCAGCGGGAGATCCTGGGTGACGTGATTGCGCACAATTTCTACAGCGGACTTGTCCAGACGGAGCATATCCGCATTACCGGTACCACCTGGCAAAATGATGCCGTCGAATGGAGAAGCCAGCCTAACGCGATGTTGACGAGTTCGCTACCCCCGGAGAGAACTCGCCTACCACGTCGCTACACTCGATCGCTTTCGCGTTGGGTGCGCGAGTAGCATGTCGACCGCCCCATCATCACCAAGCAGTTCCTAGCTACTCCTTAGGGACATCCTTACGCTGATTCCCCAGATAGGCGTAAGCAGCGGCTATCAGAGCCTGCGTCGCCGTGGTGAGCGTCGGCTGCAGCTCCGGCGCAAAGCGCGGATTGTGGTTAGGAATTGATGCGCCATCGGTACGCCCGCCAAAGCCCCAGAAACAATAGGGAGCGCCGAAGGCATCGGGGATGCGAGAGAAATCCTCCGAGGCGGTCCACGGCTCCATGTCGAGGACGTTGTCGCTACCCAGAACTTCGATAAGCTGCGCGCGCACCTTTTTGGTCACGTCTTCATCGTTGACGGTAAGGGGGTAATTATCACTCTGCACAAACTCTGGCTCGCGCGGGGACATCGCTGCCCGGCACTCTGCCTTAACAATGCGGTGAATTGCCTCTACGATTTGAGCCCGGACGTCCTCGTCATAGGCACGGATGTTGATGCGCAGGGTCGCCGAGTCCGGGATGATGTTTGCCTTCGAACCCGCCTGCAGGGCGCCAACAGTCAACACGGCGAAGTGGTGGGGGTCGACCTCACGGGAGACAATTGTCTGCAGCCGCAGAACGATGGAGCTGGCCAGCACCACCGGATCGACGCTGAGGTGCGGCATCGAGCCGTGAGAACCGTGGCCATAGACCGTGACGGTGAGTGAGGTCGCTGTAGACAAGACCGGGCCGGGCGCAATCAGCACGCTACCGGCGGGAGCATTCTTATCGATGAAGATGTGCTGACCAAAGGCTACATCGGGCGTGGGGACTCTATCGGTGAGGCCCGCATCCACCATGGACTGCGCGCCCTCAGCGGTCTCCTCGCCCGGCTGGAATAGAGCGACGAATGTACCGGACCACGCATCGGTTGCTTTCGCCAGCGCTTCCGTGGCACCCAACAAGGCGCTCACGTGAGCATCGTGGCCACAAGCATGCATTGCCTCGCCCGAAGCGGAGTAGTCCAGGCCGGTGTCCTCTGTGATGGGCAAGCCGTCGAAATCGGCACGCTCTAGGACAGTCGAACCTACGCCGTTGCGGAGGATGCCGACGACTCCCCCGCCGAATTCCAGCACCTCGACTCCTGGAAATTCCCGGAGCTTATCCGCGATAACACCGCGGGTGCGCTCCTCCTCCATGCTGAGCTCAGGATGCTGGTGCAGATCCTTGTACAGGGCCTCTTGCCACTGCGTGGCCTCTGCTGCGCGGTCTAGGATGTGGGCGATACTCATGCCCACAGCCTACGCGGAGTGGTGGCTAACTAGCCGCCGATCTTGAAATCGCAGACGTCGCCGTCCTGCATGATGTATTCCTTGCCTTCTTGGCGCACCTTGCCGGCGTTGCGGGCCTCTGCCATGGAGCCAGCGGCGTCTAGGTCATCGAAGGAGACGATTTCGGCCTTGATGAACTTCTTCTCAAAGTCGGTGTGGATAACACCCGCAGCCTGCGGAGCCGCGGAACCTTGCTTGATGGTCCACGCGCGGGCTTCCTTCGGGCCTGCGGTCAGGTAGGTCTGCAGGCCGAGGGTGGCGAAGCCGGCCTTGGCCAACGTCGCCAAGCCAGGCTCTTCCTGGCCCACCGACTCGAGCAGTTCCAGTGCCTCCGCCTCATCGAGCTCAAGGAGGTCGGTTTCGGTCTGGGCATCGAGGAAGACGCATTCCGCAGGGGCGACGAGCTGGCGCAGCTCCTCCTTCTTGGCGTCATCGGTAAGCACGGCCTCATCCGAGTTGAAGACATAAAGGAAGGGCTTCGCGGTCATGAGGTGCAGCTCGCGCAGGAGGGATAGGTCGATCTCGTCGCTCTTGGAAGCAGCGAAGAGGGTGCGGTCATCTTCCAAGATGGCCTGGGCCTTCTTGGTCTCTTCCACGGTCTCGGCCAAATCCTTGTTCTTGCGGGCTTCCTTTTCCAAGCGCGGCAAGGCCTTCTCGATGGTCTGCAGGTCCGCGAGGATGAGCTCCGTATTGATGACAGAAATGTCGTGTGCCGGGTTGACTTCACCGTCGACGTGGATGACGTTTTCATCAGCAAAGGCACGCACCACCTGGCAGATGGCATCAGCCTCACGAATGTTGGCAAGGAAGGCGTTACCCATACCTTCACCCTTGGAAGCGCCTTCCACAATGCCGGCGATATCCACGAAGGACACGGTGGCCGGGAGGATGCGCTCGGAGCTGAAGATTTCCGCAAGGCGGTTAAGGCGGGAATCGGGAAGCTCAACGAGGCCGACATTGGGCTCAATCGTGGCGAACGGGTAGTTCGCCGCCAAGATGTCAGAACGGGTCAGGGCATTAAACAAAGTGGACTTGCCCACGTTGGGCAGGCCGACGATTCCAAGTGTAAGACTCACGGGGCCAATCCTAACGCACCCCGGATCTTTTGAGGCAAGATGGTGGGGTGAGTTCTGATCAGCCATCCCCCAACGCCTCTTCCTCTGAGTTCGCCGCCGCGGAGGCAGCGCTCGGCGGGCGTTTCGATGACTCCGTCGATGCTGCTTCGCTGAAGGCTGTCTCTCCGCACCCTCCCGGCAACCAGGTGGATCGTTCTGTGGTGGTCGGCGAGGTCATCAAGTCCACATCGCTGTGGGCACTGCGCCTGACCATCATTGGGATATTCCTTTATGCCTCCTTCCGCATGCTGGGCAACTTCTGGCGCGGCATCCTGCCCGTTCTCATTGCGCTGATTATTTGCACTGTGCTTGCTCCCATTGCCGGTGCCATGCGGCGCAAGGGACTGCCGTCAGCCCTCGCTGCGGCAGTGACCATTCTGGTGTCTTTTACTGCGGTGGGCACTCTCTTTATGTTCATCGCACCGGACTTCGCGCGGCAGTCCCAGACGCTATATCTGCAGACTGTCGAAGGTATTCAACGTTTGCAGCTATGGGCACAGGGCCCTCCGCTCAACCTCGACGCGGATGAGATCGGCGGCTATATCGATGAAATCGCCCTGTGGCTACAGCGCCAAGCAGGGTCCATCGCGGGCTCGGTATTCACGGGCATTGGCACGGCGACCTCCATCGTGGTCACGCTCTTCATCATCGTGGTGCTGACGTTCTTCTTCCTTAAGGACGGCCACAACTTCCTGCCCTGGCTGCGCCAGGCCACGGGACGCCGGACCGGCTGGCACCTCACTGAGCTGCTGACCCGCGTGTGGTCCACGTTGGGCGGTTTCGTGCGGGCACAAGCAGTGGTCTCCGCCGTTGATGCTGTCTTTATCGGCCTCGGCCTGGCACTCATCGGTGTACCTTTGGCGATGGCGCTTGCCATCATCACGTTCATCGCCGGATTCATCCCCTTTGTCGGCGCGATCGTGGCCGGCGCACTATCCGTGACCATCGCGCTGGTGTCTTTGGGGTTCACCAAGGCGCTGCTCGTGCTGGGCCTAGTACTGCTGGTCCAACAGCTCGAGGGCAACGTGCTGTCCCCGTGGCTGCAGTCGAAGGCCATGAACCTGCACCCGGTTATCGTGTTGATTTCCGTGACCGTGGGTTCCGCGCTCTTCGGCCTCATCGGTGGTTTCCTCGCCGTCCCGGCCGCAGCGACCATCGCGGTGGTCTACCGCTATTTCCAGGACATGATGATGCTCCAATCGGGCGAAAGAACTGCCGAGGACTTGGAGTTTTCGACCGTCGCTGGTTTCCTCATCGGGCGCTACACGCAGCAACAGGGTGATCACAAGCGCGAGCAGTGGCTGTCCATCCCCGACCACGCCGCACCCGAAGGCGCAGCCGAAGACGTCACCCACAACGGCACGAGCCCTCTGGACCAAAAGATCGACGCGAATGTCGACGTTGATGCGGATTTCAGTGAACGCGATGGAGGAGCACGAGCGGGAATCAAGCGCGCAATTAGCGCTCTCGAACAGATGTTGCAATCAAAGGATAAAGACTAATTCTTCATGTCCGGGACGCATGCCATGATGGCAGGCATGACGTCTTCCCTACCCATAGTGCTCCTATTCCTCGGCCTCATCATTGGGGCCGCATTGGGCTGGCTAGCCCGCGCTTATTCAGCGCAGTCCGCCCAGCCTTCAGAGGAGCATCGCGCCCTGCAAGAGTCCCAGCGCCGCCAAGCAGAGCTCGCTCCGCTGGAGAAAGCCATGGACCGTCTAGGGCTACAGCTCCAGGAAATAGAGGAAGATCGAGCGACCTCGCTCGCAGCACTCAGCAGCCAGGTCCAGGCGGTAACTCGGACCTCAACACGCCTGTCTGATCGCACGGACAAGCTGGTCGGCGCGCTGCGCTCCCCCAATGTCCGCGGGCGGTGGGGCGAGGTACAACTAGAGCGCGTCGTTGAGCTCGGTGGCATGCGCAAACACGTGGACTTTGATTCCCAAGTCAGTGCCCGCATCAACGGATCGCTGGTACGCCCTGATCTGGTCATTCACTTGGCAGGAGGGCGCAGCATTGTCGTGGATGCAAAGGTGCCCCTCAGTGCCTACCTCGACGCAATGGAGACCGAGGACCCGGAGGAGCGGGCAGGCTATCTTCGCCGCCACGCGCACCTCATGCGTTCCCACGTGCAGGCACTGGCGTCGAAGGACTATATCGAGGCCTTCTCCCCCACGCCACAGTTTGTGATCCTCTTTGTCCCCGCCGATACTTTCGTCGACGCTGCCCTGTCTATCGACGCCGAATTGCTGGAATTCGCCTTCGAGCGCAACGTCGTCATCGCCACCCCAAGCACCCTCTTTGCTCTCTTGCGCACCGTCGCGGTGAGCTGGCAGCACGAGGAGATCTCCGACAAGGCCCGCGAAGTCCAGCGTTTGGGTCGCGAGCTTTATACGCGCTTGAACACTCTTAACGAGCACTACGACAAGGTAGGCCGCGGACTCGAGCGCGCGGTGGAAGCCTATAACGCAAGCTTGGCCAGTTTGGATTCTCGCGTCGGGGTTACGGCGCGGCGACTCAAGGAGCTGGATGTTCCAGCCCGCGTTGACCGCCTGCCGGTGGAGCCGCGCAGCGTCGGTTCTTGGCCGCGGCGCGCCCAGAATGAATAACGTTTTGGTCACCAACCCCGGTAAGCTTTCTGGGCGTGTCTGTAGCCAAAAATCGTCGCCGCCCTCGCCGCCGCGGGATGCCGCTTAGCCGAGCACTCCTCGTCGCGCTCGTCGTTACGCTTGTGGCCTTGGCGGTCTCCGGCGTTCTGGGCAGCGTGGGGCTGCCCTTCGCCCTGATTTTTGGACTCGGTTCGCTGGCTGTCACCTGGTTGGTGGAAACTCGCGGCCTCTACATGACGGTGATTTCCCTTCCGCTGCTGTACGCATTAGGAACCGTGGGCGGCGGGTTCATCAATTCCACCGCTGGATTGCCGGAAGGTGCCTCGCCCTTTTCCAAAACCGCGATTCTCACCACGGCTTTCCCACTACTGCAGCATTTCCCGGTGCTCATCGTTACGGTTGTGGCCTGCGCGCTGCTCGCGGTTCTGCGCCTGTGGCGCAGCGATAGCCACGCGAAGAACCTTGAGGCTGAAGCTCAAGAAAAGCGCCGCGCCGAAGCTGCCTCCGATCGCCGGAGCCGCTCCGAGCGCCTGTCCGTAGCAGAACTGCTTGCCCGTGAAGCTACGAGCTCGGGCCGAGTCCGTGAGCGCGACCGCGAAGAACGCCGGCGGCTTCAAGCCGAAGAACGCGCGAAGCGCCGACAGGCTTCCCCCGAGGCGGATGAGCGGGAGGACTTCCGTCGCGCCGCCGCTGAGTCAGCAGAGAAGGCGCGGCGTGCACGGGAGCGCTCCCAGCGGTCCTCCCAGCCGCTGGAAGAAAATCTCTACGACGAGGATTAACGCGCAGTACGTGCCGGACGCAGTTCGCGTGGCAGGGAGAAAGTGATGGTCTCCGTGGACGTCGTCACCTGTTCAACATCGTTGTAGCCGCGCTCATCTAGAAACTCCAGCACTTCACGGACCAGCAGCTCAGGCACGGACGCGCCGCAGGTCACGCCTACAGTGTTCACGCCTTCCAGCCAGGCCTCGTCGATCTCCGAGGCAAAGTCCACCAGGTGTGAAGTCTTAGAGCCCGCCTCCAAAGCAACCTCGACGAGGCGCTTGGAGTTCGAGGAGTTCTCGGAGCCCACAACAATCATGAGATCGCATTTCGGAGCAATGGCCTTGACCGACTCCTGGCGATTCTGCGTGGCATAACAAATGTCATCTGATGGCGGGTTCTCCAAGTGCGGGAAGCGCTCGCGCAGCTTGTTGACGATCTGGATGGTTTCATCCACCGACAAGGTGGTCTGGGACAGCCAGATGAGCTTTTCCTCATGCAGGAAATCGGGCAGCTTGTCGACGCCCTCCAAGCCATCCACCAGGTGGGTAACGTCCGGGGCCTCACCGGCGGTGCCTTCGACCTCTTCGTGCCCCTCGTGGCCGACAAGGAGGATCTGGTAGCCATCGCGCTCAAAGCGCTGGGCCTCCTTGTGGACCTTGGTCACCAGCGGGCAGGTGGCGTCGAGTGTGAGCTGCTTGCGCTCTTGTGCCTCCTTGCGCACGCTCGGCGCGATGCCGTGTGCAGAGAACACGAGATGAGCGCCTTCGGGGGCTTCGGAAGCCTCCTCCACAAAGATGACACCACGCTTAGCCAGGGATTCAACAACGAACCGGTTGTGCACAATCTGCTTGCGCACGTAGATCGGGGCGCCGTACTTCTCCAACGCCTTTTCCACTGTCTCAACAGCACGGTCCACGCCGGCACAGTAGCCGCGGGGAGCCGCCAGGAGCACCTTCTTTGCAGTTTCAGTCATGGCACCCACAGTATCGAAAGTCGCGCACATACTGTAGTTCCCGCCCACCCGGCTTGGCCGGTGACACCGGATGTCCGGCGCGCCTCCTAGACTGAGCCATACACTGTTCGGAACAGACCCCAACGAGAAGACCGCTCAAGAGAAAGGACTGCGCGTGAACCAACCGGCCAATTCCGCGGAGACACCGTGGCCCGTCGGCAAGGTCAACGACCAAGTCAAAGGCTGGATCGAGCGTCTCGGCTTCCTCTGGGTGGAGGGGCAAATTACCCAGTTGAACATGAAGCCGACGTGGAAGCTCTCCTATATCACGTTGCGTGATGTCGAGCAGGAAAAGTCTGTTCAGTTGACATGCAACACCTCGCTCATCCGCAATGCTCCTTCACCGCTCAAAGATGGCGACCGCGTCGTGGTGTACGGCAAGCCTGCCTTCTACGCTGGGCGCGGAAGCTTTTCCCTGTGGGTGACCGAAATCCGCCACGTCGGCATCGGAGATCTCCTCGCTCGGGTGGAAATGTTGCGGCAGAAGCTGCGCCAGGAAGGCCTGTGTGATCCCTCGCGCAAGTTGCCGCTTCCCTACCTGCCCAAGAAAATCGGCCTCATCACTGGCCGCGGCTCCCATGCCGAGCGCGATGTCCTGTCTGTGGCACAGGACCGCTGGCCGGCGGTCCAGTTCAACGTCATCAATACTGCAGTACAGGGAGCCACGGCTGTTACCCAGGTGATTGACGCTCTGCGGACTCTCGACGCGGACCCAGACGTAGATGTCATCATCATTGCTCGCGGCGGCGGTTCAGTGGAGGACCTCCTCCCCTTCTCCGAGGAGGCACTGCAACGCGCCGTGGCGGAGGCCCGCACCCCTGTCGTTTCCGCCATCGGCCACGAGCCGGATCACCCGGTGCTTGATGATGTCGCCGATCTCCGCGCCGCTACCCCCACCGATGCGGCCAAGCGTGTCGTACCCTCCGCCGCCGAGGAATACGCGCTGATCTCCGAAGCACGCTCGCGCATGGCGGCAGCGCTGCGCGGCTGGGTGGACCGAGAGCGCCGCGGACTCGAAAACATCCGCTCCCGCCCGGTTCTTGCAGATCCGATGGTGCCTATCAACGCACGCCGCGAGGAGTTGGAGCGAAATCTCGCGCTGATCCGCCGGGTGATGAGCCACTATCTGGACCGCGAAACTAACCAGGTAGCCTCATTGCGTGCTCGGGTCTCCGCCTTAGGCCCCTCGGCCACCCTCGAACGCGGCTATGCCATCGTGCAAGTCCTTCCGCGCGATGGCAGCGGTCCGGAGGTCGTCACGAGCTACACGCAATCACCACCGGGTTCGCAGCTGCGTATACGTGTGGGCGATGGCTCGATCACCGCTGCTGCAATGGCTTCTCAGGCCGCAGATTAAACAGAACAGTTAATAGTTAAGACGGAACATACAAGAGAAAGAAGATACTTCACCTCATGACTGACACGATTGGCGCCGGCCAGCCCGGCCAGGACGCGTTCCCGCCGGTGGAAGAGCTGAGCTATGAGCAGGCTCGTGATGAGCTCATTGAAACAGTGAAGATCCTCGAGCTAGGACAGATGGGATTGGATGAATCCCTCAAGTACTGGGAGCGCGGCGAGGCCCTAGCTAAGGCCTGCGAGGCGCACCTCGACGGTGCCTCGAAGCGCGTAGAGGAGGCCCTCCGAAAGAACGCAGAGGGCACCGATAGTGCAGCTCACAACGAAGAAGCAGGAGAAGACTAAATGAAGATTTACGGCTACCCGGGAGATCGCGTGGACTTCGTCTCCAAGTCAGGCGGAGCAGGGTCCATGGTCTTCGGTGATTCGCGCCAGCTCGCTGAAGAGTTCTTCGGCCCCCCGCACACCGCGAATGGCGAAGAGATCGGCTACTTCTCCGGCTCCATTGTTCTGCGCTTTAGTGAGAATAAGCTCAGCGAGATCGCCATCTTCCCCGGCAAGTCCCTCCATGAGAAGGTAGATGTATACCTCGGCAAGACGCGTTTGAGCGGCCTCGATCCAGAGTCCCTCACCAGCGCCGCTGGAGATTCGGTCGAGGTGGAATGGGACGGAACCACACTGCAGAGCGTAACCTTCCGTTAATCAGCGGAACCTAGTCGCTGATGACGCTTCCATCCTCAGCGATCTGGAGTGGCTCGGCCTCAGTAAATGCGGTCAGGGCCGCTTCATAGTCGGCATCGGAGGCAGAGCCGGTGAGGACGAGGCGGGCATCCCCCAAGTCGGTAATCCACAGCGGGCGCACGTCTTTGTCATCGCTACTGAGAATTTCCACGTCCTGGCCCGCTACCTCGCGCCGCTCGGAGTTGGCACGATAATTGGAGTCATAAGCCCCGGGGACATCGCCAAGCGCCAGCTGCGTCTGCACTGACTCAACATAGCCATCGTTAGTGGTCAGCCAGCTCACCACAGCACCAGATTCGCCACCCATCTGCTTGCGCCGCGCGGCTGTGGGCTGCCAGCCCTCCGGCATATCCGGCTCCCTAATGACAGCCCCGCTGCCGCGCGCTTCCATCTCCAAGAAGGTAGCGGCATCCACGTTCTGCACGGGCCCCGACTTTTCGGGGTTGATTGAGCACAGTCCCGTTGCCCCAACCGCGAGGAACATCATGATGAGGATGACGCCCACCGTCAGGGTGATATCGCGCGCGTCCTCAAAAATCTTTGGTTTATCTTCAGATGCCACTCGCCTAGTATGTCACGCCTGCTCCACCACATGCGACAGCGGCCTCCTACCTGCCCTTTTTGGCAGCAATCACCCCCTCATCCCACTTCTGGGGGAGGCATTCGGGCTTGAAACCGGAAGAAAAGTGGAAGAATGGAATATGTATTCCGGGTTGTCCCCCACCCCGGGCCGAGCCACCTGAAAAGAAAGGGACTAATCAAACATGTCTGACAACACGTCTTATATCCCCGACCGCAACCTAGCCATGGAGCTGGTGCGTGTCACCGAGGCGGCAGCACTCGCCTCGGGTCGCTGGGTTGGCCGTGGACAGAAGAATGAAGGTGACGGCGCCGCGGTGGATGCTATGCGCAAGCTCATCAACTCCGTCGAGATGAACGGTGTCGTCGTCATTGGCGAAGGCGAGAAGGATGAAGCCCCGATGCTGTTTAACGGCGAGAAGGTCGGCACCGGCCAGGGCGCCGAGATGGACATCGCCGTCGACCCAGTTGACGGCACCCGCCTGATGGCTGAAGGCCGCCCGAACGCTATTTCTGTCATCGCCGCTGCCGAGCGCGGCACGATGTACGACCCGTCCGCGGTCTTCTACATGAAGAAGATCGCTGTCGGCCCCGAGGCAGTCGGCGCCATCGACCTCAATGAGTCGGTGGAGTGGAACGTGAAATCCGTGGCCAAGGCCAAGGGCATCAAGCCAGCTGACCTGACCGTCGTCGTTCTCGACCGCCCGCGCCACGATGACCTTATCCGGGAGATCCGTGAAGCCGGTGCCAAGGTTCGCCTCATCATGGACGGTGACGTCGCCGGCGCCATCGCCACCTGCCAGGACAGCAACTCCATCGACCTCATGATGGGCATTGGCGGCACCCCGGAGGGCATCATCACCGCCTGCGCTATGAAGTGCATGGGCGGAGAAATTCAGGGCAAGCTATGGCCCAAGGATGAGGAGGAAGCCGAGAAGGCTCGCAAGGCTGGCCACGACCTCGACCGCGTCCTCACCACCAACGACTTGGTGTCCTCTGAGAACTGCTACTTCGCCGCTACCGGTGTGACCAATGGCGATATGCTCCGCGGTGTCTCTTACCGCCCGAACGGTGCCACCACCCGCTCTCTGGTTATGCGCTCCAAGTCCGGCACCATCCGCTACGTCGACTCCATCCATAAGCTGGCTAAGCTGCAGGAATACTCCGTGGTCGACTACACCAACCCCCACGATAAGGAAAGCTAGTTCACTTTCCTAGGAAGAGTGCTACGGTGGCCATGAATGCCGTGCCACGGCACACATAAAGAACCCAACAAAACTCATTTCACAGAAAAGGTGAATCCATGACTGAATACCGCATTGAACACGACACCATGGGCGAGGTAAAGGTTCCGGCAGATGCCCTGTGGCGTGCC
This sequence comes from Corynebacterium sp. UMB6689, assembly GCF_030215295.1. Lineage (NCBI taxonomy): Bacteria > Bacillati > Actinomycetota > Actinomycetes > Mycobacteriales > Corynebacteriaceae > Corynebacterium > Corynebacterium sp. UMB6689. Next base: position 164,761 of record NZ_JASOLS010000002.1, read on the forward strand.
CAGACCCAGCGCGCCGTGGAGAACTTCCCGATCTCCGGCCGCGGTCTAGAGGATGCGCAGATTCGCGCTCTCGGCCTCCTGAAGGCTGCCTGTGCTCAGGTGAACAAGGACTCCGGCAAGCTGGACGCGGAGAAGGCTGACGCCATCATCGCCGCCGCCACCGAGATTGCAGAGGGCAAGCACAACGATGCTTTCCCGATTGACGTCTTCCAGACCGGCTCCGGCACCTCCTCCAACATGAACACCAACGAGGTCATCGCCTCCATCGCCCACAAGAACGGCGTGGAGATTCACCCGAATGACCACGTGAACATGGGTCAGTCCTCCAACGACACCTTCCCCACTGCAACCCACGTTGCGGCAACGGAGGCTGCAGTAAATGACCTCATCCCGGGTCTCAAGGTCCTGCACGATTCCCTGCTGGCCAAGGCCAAGGAATTCGCTGATGTAGTTAAGTCCGGCCGTACCCACCTGATGGACGCCACCCCGATCACCCTGGGCCAGGAATTCGGCGGCTACGCTCGCCAGATCGAGCTCGGCATCGAGCGCGTTGAGGCTACCCTGCCGCGCTTGGGCGAACTGGCTATCGGCGGCACCGCTACCGGTACCGGCCTGAACACCGACGCTGAGTTTGGCGGCAAGGTCACCGAGGAGCTCAAGAAGCTCACCGGCATTGACCAGCTCTCCGAGGCCAAGAACCACTTCGAGGCCCAGGCTGCCCGCGACGCCCTCGTCGAGTTCTCCGGCGCCATGCGCACCGTTGCTATCTCCCTCAACAAGATTGCCAACGACATTCGTATGATGGGCTCCGGCCCACTCACCGGCCTTGCGGAGATCCACCTCCCGGATCTGCAGCCGGGCTCCTCCATCATGCCGGGTAAGGTCAACCCGGTTCTGAGCGAGGCCGCCACCATGGTGGTCAGCCAGGTCATCGGCAACGACGCCGCTGTTGCTTTCGGCGGCTCCAACGGCCACTTCGAGCTCAACGTCTACATCCCGATGATGGCCCGCAACGTTCTCGAGTCCTCCCGCCTGCTGGCTAATGTTTCCCGCGTCTTCGCTGAGAAGTGCGTTGACGGCATCGAGGCCAACGAGGAGCGCATGAAGAAGTTTGCGGAGTCCTCCACCTCCATCGTCACCCCGCTGAACTCCAAGATCGGCTACGAGAACGCCGCCAAGGCAGCTAAGCACGCATTGAACGAGAAGATCACCGTCCGCGAAGCCGTCATCGACCTCGGCTTCGTCGACGGCGAGAACCTCACCGAAGAGGAACTCGATGAGCGCCTCAACGTTCTCACCATGACCAACCGCGACCGCGATAACTTCTAAATTCGCTTTCGCCCACGCCGCCGCCCTTCGCACCACCTCCTTGAGGTGGCACGCAGGGCGGTTTCGCTGTTTTCTCATCCGCCCTGCGGGGCCAACAACAAGGTCGGGGCAGCAACTGCCCGATCTGCCAAAACCACCGCTCATGACTCAAGATCTGGCAATAACTTCGTCAACTAGGGCAGTTTTGGGCTTGAGAGTTCCTTTCCAAGCCATCACTTCGCGCCCTTCGCGCTCACGGCGAGCCTTAATCAGCCACAGCGCATGCTGCTGGTGAGCGCGAAGGGTAGGGTTGCTACCATCTGCTCCCCCCCTTCCTGTGCGCTACGCCATAAAGAGCTCCCCGCCCTCACGAGAATCACCATCATTGCACTTGGTGCAAACTTGCACCGGGTGTAGGATTACACTCCGTGCAAGAAGAACTGTCATTACGCGAGCAAAAACGCCTGAAAACTCGCCTACGCATAGAGGATGCTGCCACCCTCTTGGTAGACGAGCATGGCTTTGCCTCCGTCACGGTGGAGGAGATTTGTGAGAAGGCCGGAATTTCCCGGCGCACCTTCTTTAACTATTTCGATTCCAAGGACTCAGCCGTCTTGGGCAACCCCAGCCAAGAGTTCTCCCAGGAGCAAAAGAGTTACCTGCTCGAAACTCCTACGGAGAACCTCTTTAAGCTGGCCGTAGGTCTCATCAAGGAACACCTCAATGGGCAGCACGCCAATAAGGAAATTGCTGAACGACGCCGCCGTATCTCCCGCGATGCGGACGCAGCGGCGGCGTCCTTAAGCAGAAAGCGTGCCAAGTCTAACGAAGTACTTGAGCTTCTCACCCAGCGGCTAGAGAAGGAGCCAGCGTTAAAGACCATGCCGGATGTCTCCCCGCACACGGAGGCACTACTCATTGCTGTCACCATCCGTGAGGCTTTTTGGTTGGCCACCACCTCGCCAGACTTCAGCTGTGATATCCCCTTTGAGCAGCGCTTTGACTCCGCACTCGCACTCATCAACAACTATTCGAAAGGACTGTCATGGTAGCTACCGCGAAACCGCCAGTGGCCAACACTGACAATGGCAAGCCGGAAAAACAACCTTGCCCTCGTCTTCTCTGCCCTCGTGCTCACCATGTTGATGAGCTCCCTGGGGCAGATGATCTTCGCGTCCGCTCTTCCCACCATCGTCGGCGAGCTCGGCGGTGTCGACCACATGAGCTGGGTTATTTCCGCCTTCCTGGTCACCATGACCATTGCTATGCCTATCTCCGGCAAGCTCGGTGACATGATGGGCCGCAAGTGGCTCTACATCGGCGGTATTGCCACCTTCGTCATCGGGTCCGCCGTGGGTGGCTTCGCCAATTCGATGAATCTGCTCATTATTGGCCGTGCCATTCAGGGCTTCGGCGCTGGTTTCATGATGATCTCCTCCCAGTCCATCATCGCGGAGGTCACCACGGCACGTGAGCGCGGTAAGTTCATGGGCATCATGGGCGGCGTTTTCGGCCTGTCCTCCGTCCTCGGCCCAGTCCTTGGCGGCTGGTTCACTGATGGACCTGGCTGGCGCTGGGGTCTGTGGATGAATATTCCCCTTGGTCTGCTCGCCATGACCGTGTGCGTGCTCGTTCTGCACCTGCGCGTCGGCGATACTGATCTGCGTAAGTTTGATGCCTTGGGAGCCACCTTCATCGCTATCACTACCGCCTCGCTCATCCTCATGACCACCTGGGGCGGCACTCAGTATGAGTGGTCGGATCCCGTCATTCTTACCTTGGCCGTCATCGTTGTGATTGGTGCTGTTATCACGGTCTTCGTCGAGAAGCGAGCCGAGGAGCCCCTGATCCCAGTTCTGCTGTTTAAGAACCGCAACATGGTGCTCACGACGGCCGCCGGCATGGTGCTGGGCCTGGCTATGTTCGGTGTGCTGGGCTACATGCCGACCTACCTGCAGATGGTGCACACCCTCACACCTACCAAGGCGGGACTCATGATGATCCCGATGATGCTCGGCATGATCGGCACTTCTACCACAGTGGGATTCATCATCGCCCGAACCGGCCACTACAAGCGTTACCCCATCATCGGTCTCGCCATTACGGCTGGCGCGTTGTTCTGGATGTCGAAGCTGACTGTGGAGACCTCCCTGACTCAGCTTGGCGCGGAGTTCCTCGTCTTCGGCATCGGACTTGGCTTTGTTATGCAAGTGCTCGTTCTCATCGTTCAGAACTCCTTCCCCGTGGCGCTGGTGGGCACCGCTACTGCGGCTAACAACTTCTTCCGCCAAATCGGCTCCGCCATGGGCGCTTCCCTCGTGGGCTCGCTATTCATCCACAACATGAAGGACGAGTTAGCTGCCAATATGCCTGCTGCCATTGCTTCCATGGGCAAGGCCGGTGCACCGTTTGCGGAAAAGTTCAACGCCGAGGGCGGCGGTTCCTCCAACCTGACCCCATCGATGGTTGCACAGCTACCGGAGCCGATCCGCGATGTCGTCCTCAACGCTTATAACGATGGTCTAACCCCAGTCATCCTGCTCATGGTTCCGATGGCCATCATCGCTCTCCTGCTTATCCTGCCCGTGCGGGAGGAGCACCTCAAGGAGACCATCGATTAGAGCACTCCCCTAAGGATGCAACAACAAGAAATCCTCGCTACGAAGAATCACGTAGCGAGGGTTTTCTTGTATCAACGTGCCTAGCGCAGGATTCCTAACTGGCGCGCTACCTGCGCAGCCACACCGATGAGTGCCAGCAGGCCGGCAATGATGCCCACGATGGTCCCAACATCCGTGCCACCGGTGCTCGAGCTTCCGAGAAGAGACTTCTTGGTCACCTTCACGGTCTTGGTGACTTGGTTGTTTGACAGCTGGGGCTGACCATTACGCAACACATGAGTGTTGAAGGTGATGGTCGCAGTGCCCTCGGACTTGGCCGTGTAGGTTCCGTCCTCGTTGACTTCCAAGACCTCCGGATCGCTGCTGCTTGGCGACGCCACCGGAACCCCCAGCTTTGCTCCCCGGAAGCCGTCGATGCTCAATCCCAGGCTTCCTTGGCTTCCGACGGAAGTGCCACCCGTAGTCATGAGCTCGGCTTTGCCGACTGTGCTTTCCGGCACGGCAATAGGGAATGCGTGGCGGCCGGAAATACGCGCGGGTTGACCGGGCATATCGCGGTTGGAGAAGAAACCAGCAGTCACCTCCCCTACCTGCGCCTGAGCGAATGTTACGTGGGTGGGATCGATAATCGAGTAGAGGTGCCCAGTGCGATCATTGAACTGGCCATGTGAGCGAATGAGCATATCCCACTCGCTTGCCCCCTGGTACTTATCGGTCGACCACGATGCGATCGCGTCCGACATCCCTTTAGTGGTCAGGTTTTCACCGGCCCAGAGGTTGTTAATGACTCCGAAGGGAGGAACCCCTGGCAGTCTCTCATGGTTGAAGTCAAGGTTCTCCTCGGCAGCGCGCTGCAAAACCGCGTGCTCGAGACCGCGATCCCAGGAGATGGAATTCACATAGGCATCGCGGGTGCGGAAACCTGCGGCGCTAGCAGCCTGGCGCAGCGTTCCGCCGTTGAAGGGAAGGTTATCGTCCCAAGCCTTGCCGCGTAGCTGCCGAACCTGGCGGGTAACCAGGTCAATATCGGACTGCATCACGGGCTCAGCAAAGACATAAGCCAAAGCACCATTGGGGTGGTTAACGTCGAGCTCCGCCACAGGGACGGAGCCGGCAGATGGAAACTCAGCAGCCGTGGCAACGGGCGCTGCGAAAGCACCGGTCGACACGGCTACGGCGGTAGAAAGGGCAAGCACAGAGGTGCGGAAAGACATGATTCGCCTTCGATAGAGAGTGGTTGAGAACAGGTTCTATTCTATCCCCACTCCTGCCCTGATATTAGAAAAGTGAGATAATTACTTTCTCTTCTGGTTGGCTTCTGCCTTCTTTTCCTCCGGCTTCGGAAGGAGCAGCTCATAAACATCGGTATCGCGCCACTGGCCGGCAAGCTCACCATAAGTCATCTTTGCCATGTGGGAGTAGGTACCCACCTTGACGAAGCCACGGGATTTGTGGAGACCAGCGGAGCCTTCGTTCTCCGGGAAAATCCACGAATGGATGGCCCACTTGTGCAAGTCGCGGCAGACCTCAATGAGCTGATCCAGCAAGGCGCCACCGATACCCCTGCCCTGGGCTTCCTTACTCAGGTAGATGGAATCCTCCACCACGCCGTGGAACACGGTACGGGTGGACGCCTGCGCAGCGCAGACCCAACCGAGAACCTTCGAGTCATCGTCTTCCTCAACAGCGACGAAGACGGACGACATGATCTTGACGTTCTTAAATTCCTCGAAGGTCAACGAGCGGGTCTCATAAGTAGCGTGACCGGTGTTCAGGCCCTGCTCATAGATTTCCCGCATCTGCGGGTAGTCCGCAGCGTTGAAGGGCCGGATGCGGAAATCCTTCTTCTTGTTTTTTGCGTTGTCGCTCATGAAACAATTATTACTGAGCACACTGCGTTAATGCCAAGCTGAGAGCAGGCAGATCGCCATTCGCGAACGCGTTAATTCTCACCCTCCAACAAATCGGTGACGAGCTCCGCAATGGCAGAGCGCTCAGAGCGCTGCAGGGTCACATGCGCAAAAAGCCCATGCCCCTTGAGTTTCTCAATGACCGCCTGCACACCATCGTGGCGGCCAACACGCAAGTTATCGCGCTGGGCAACGTCATGTGTGAGCACCACACGGGAGCCGCGGCCCAGTCGCGAAAGGACTGTGAGCAGCACATTGCGCTCTAGTGACTGGGCCTCGTCGACGATGACGAAGGAATCATGCAGGCTGCGGCCACGGATGTGGGTCAGTGGGAGAACTTCCAAGAGGCCGCGGTCTTGGACTTCCTCCATGACGTTTTCGGATACCAACCCTTCCAAAGTGTCATAGACTGCTTGGGCCCAGGGGTTCATCTTTTCGCTCTCCGAGCCCGGCAGGTACCCCAAGGACTGTCCGCCCACCGCATACATCGGGCGGAATACCACGATGCGGCGGTGCTCACCGCGCTCCAGAACTGCCTCCAAGCCAGCACATAATGCCAGCGCGGACTTACCCGTGCCCGCTCGGCCGCCGATGGACATGATGCCCACGGAAGGATCTACTAAGAGGTCCAGTGCAACGCGCTGCTCGGCGGAACGGCCTTGCAGACCGAATACATTGCTATCCCCACGCACCAAGCGAACAGTGCCCTCAGCCGTCATGCGTCCCAGTGCTGATTGCCCGCCTGCCTGCAGAGTCACGCCACAGTGCACCGGCAGGTCTTCGACGCGGGTGCCGGCGGTGGTCACGGAGCCGTCGATAAGCACCTCGCCTTCCCCGTAGAGCTCATCGATGACCTCGGCGCTGGTGGGCACGATGGCCATGCCGGTGTAGCCGGTGAGCACGACATCCTGCGCATGGTACTCATCGGCCTGCAGGCCCACAGCGCCGGCCTTGACGCGCAGCGGGACATCCTTGGTTACCAGAACGGTGTCCTTGCCTTCGTGCTGCAAGTTCAGCGCACACGCGAGAATTCGGTGATCCCCTTCCGGCCCGCGGAAGGCCGCCGGCAGCAAGGATTGATCCTGGTGGTTAAGCTCCACGCGCAGCGTTCCGCCCGCGGCATTGACGGGCAGCGGCTGATCCAGAGCTTCGTAAGTGGCGCGGAGGTCCTCCAAAAAGCGAAGAGCTTGGCGGGCGAACCAGCCAAGCTCCGGGTGATGACGTTTTCCTTCCAACTCAGAGATAACGACGATGGGCAGAACCACATCGTGCTCTGCGAATTTACGCAACGCCCAGGGGTCGGAGAGAAGGACGGAGGTATCGATGACATAGGTCTTGGTTGCCACAGCAGCCTCGTGCGGCTGCTCGGTCAGGACGGAAGGATTGGTCATAGCGGCAGGGTTCTCCCTTTTTATGCCCGTCCCAACTCATCGACCGGGGAGGGCATGGTGAAGCTGGTGATTGTCGAACTGCCCGGAAACTGCACTTAACCTCCGGACACCGTCCACGCTAGAGCGCGAAGGTTGAAATTACATGGGTGCAAGATGAACAGTTTTTAAACGGCATTCACCGCAGTCACACCATTCCCACAAGTTGGGAGTAGTTTATTCTTTCGCGAAGCCGTGACCATGGAAAACAGCGACAGGCTCCGCACCGATCTATCAGTGCGGAGCCTGTCTTAGAAGCTCAACGGGCGGTTAATCCCGCTACATGCGAGCTAAGCCTTTAGTTGATCGTGGCCTCGTACTCGCCGGACTCACCCTGCAGCCAAGAGATAGTGCCGTTGGTGAACTCCTGTACCCAACCGTTGCCCTCGGCCTGCTCCGGGGCAGTCGGCAGGCCTACCTTGCTCTCAAGGCCGCCTTCCTCGGTCCAGGTCTCGGCGATCTTGCCAATGATCGGCTGGGTGCCTTCGCCCTCAGCGAATGCCAGCAGCTTGTCCTTGGCAAAAGTTGCAACGCTGCCCTTGTCGGTGGTCTCGATGGACTCCGGGTCGCCCCACTCAGCAGCCTTCTCCTTGATAGCCTGAGCGAAGTCGGCCGGGACCTCTACATCACCGTTGGCGGTGGATACGCTCTCCTTGTCGCCCTCAGCGCCGCCCTCCGAGTCGGCAGAATCTGCTTCAGAAGAGTCAGCATCCTCTGCACCCTCAGCATCAGAAGGATCGGCGGACTCGGAGTCCTTCATGGAATCCTTGGCGTCCTGAGCAGCAGAGCCGGCAGCACCGGTAGCGTCGGACGCGGCGGACTGTGCGGCGTCGCCAGCATCCTTAGCGGCATCCTCAGCATCCGAGCAAGCAACGACACCCAGGGACAGGGTGGCGGCGGCGATACCAGCAGCGAAACGACGAGTCATCTTCTTCATTCTTAAACCTTTCTCTTCTAGTTGAGCACTGTTCTAAGTACTTTTGTTGAGAACGAAGCCCACCGTAGGCGTAGCCAACACGTCTTGCCACCATCGAACCTGTGATTTGACAACAAAGAGACTTATTTATCGGCGTTTCCGCTGTTGAGAACCCCTATATCTTTTCGATAACGGTTTGGAAATCGAGCCCTTGTGAGACTTTCCTTGGGCCTTTCTGCGTTCTTGCTGAGCCTTTGCTTTGTCGCGGGCGCTGCGCTTCTCAGCCGTGTTGCGGGAGGAATTCCGCGTCCTTCCCTTTGCCACCCCGACGAAATCCTGAATCTCGTCACCATCATCAGCCCGGCGCCACACCAAAGCGATTTCTGTGCGCACAACGGAAGAGTCCTCTAGCCCAAGTGCGACTACCTGCTTCTTGCTCAGCACCTTCAGCAGTGGTCGAGGCGCGATAGCCACGCCCACGTTGGCTGCCACGACCTGGAGGGCGGTGCGCAGGGCTGGAACGTCGACGCTGCCGTCCCGCGCAATCCGGTAGTTCACGATCTCTTCGGCAACATCCGCTGGCGCAATGTCCTCCCCCACCTCCGCATAGACCGAGTCTTTCGGCACCGCAATACCAGGCGCCTCCTCATAAAGACGAACCACATGGAAGCTGTCATCAACCCGCGAATCTGGCAGGCGGGTGAGTGCGAGGTCTGCCTCATGCGCGAGAAGAACCGCCAGCGCATCATCGGCGTCGATGGTCACCAGGGACTCGGGGGAATGCGAGTCACGGTAGCGGCGAAACCACTTACCGGGTTCTGTACCAGTGGAAAAGACAAGGCGGAGCATGCACCTCATACTACGGTGCTGCTAGCGTGGTGAGCGTGACTGATACCCCGAATAAGGAAACCCACAACAACGAAACCCATCAGCCTTCCGGTACCGCCATGCGCGCACAAACCGCAGCCAAGAAGCTGGGCATCTACCTGCCGGCCACCCCGGAGGAGTTTCGAGCCAACGCAGTAACCCACGCGCAACTGCGCGACTTGCAGGAGAATCCGCCGGAATGGCTGGCTAACCTGCGTCGAGAAGGCCCCCACCCGCGCCCAGTGGTGGCACAAAAGCTGGGAATCTCCGTGACCGCGCTGAAGAAGAACGAGATGGACCGTCCTCTCACCACCGCGGAAATTAAAGAACTCCTCAGCGCGATGCCCGAGTGGCTCGAAGCCGCTCGGAAAGCTCACGCTGAGGAGCGCTCGAATGAGCTCTCCCAAGAAGAGTCAGGAGAGCGCGGGAAAGCTTAGACCAGCTTCCAATCCTCAAGACCGTCGTAGAGCGGGAAGTCTGCGGCGACCTTCTCCACGCGAGCGCGCAGCTTGGCGACGTCCGCGTTCTTACCGTTTGCTAGTGCAGTACCGATGACATCGGCCACCTCGGTGAAGGCCGCCGCGTCGAGGCCGCGGGTAGCCAAGGCCGGGGTACCGATGCGCAGACCAGAGGTAACCATCGGCGGGCGCGGATCATTCGGAACCGCATTGCGGTTCACGGTGATGCCGACCTCGTGGAGAAGGTCCTCCGCCTGCTGGCCATCGAGCTCGGAGTTACGCAGGTCCGCCAGCACGAGGTGCACGTCGGTACCACCGGTGAGGACGTCGACACCTGCCTTGGTGCAATCCTCAGCGGTCAGGCGCTCAGCCAAAATGCGAGCACCTTCCAGGGTGCGCTCCTGACGCTCCTTAAATTCCTCGGTAGCCGCAATCTTGAGGGCGATAGCCTTTGCCGCGATGACGTGCATGAGCGGTCCGCCCTGCTGGCCCGGGAAGACGTTGGAGTTGATCTTCTTGGCAAAGTCCTGCTTGGCCAAGATGAGGCCAGAGCGCGGGCCACCAAGCGTCTTGTGCACGGTGGAGGACACAACATCGGAGTGCGGCACCGGGGAGGGGTGCAGACCGGCGGCCACGAGGCCCGCGAAGTGCGCCATATCCGTCCACAGGTACGCGCCGACCTCATCGGCGATGGAGCGGAAAGCCTCGAAGTCGATGGTGCGTGGGTAGGCGGACCAACCAGCAATGATCACCTGCGGCTTTTCTGCCAGAGCTTGTTCGCGCACCTTATCCATGTCGAGGCGCATGGTCTCCGGGTCAACCTCGTACGCGGCAACGTCGTAAAGCTTGCCGGAGAAATTCAGCTTCATACCGTGGGTCAGGTGACCGCCATGCGCCAAGGATAGGCCCATGATCTTGTCACCTGGCTGGATCAGCGAAGCCAGCACAGCAGCGTTGGCCTGGGCACCGGAGTGCGGCTGGACGTTGGCAAAATCAGCGCCAAACAGCGCCTTGGCGCGATCGCGAGCCAGATCCTCCACGACGTCGACGTGCTCGCAGCCGCCGTAGTAGCGGCGTCCCGGGTAGCCCTCTGCGTACTTGTTGGTGAGAACAGAACCCTGTGCCTGTAGAACCGCGCGGGGGACGAAGTTCTCCGAGGCAATCATCTCGAGGGTATCGCGCTGACGAGCAATCTCACCGGAGATAGCATCGAAGACCTCGGGGTCAAGATCGCGCATCTCCTGGTAGCGCACGTCTGAATTGTTCGTAGTCGTCATGAAAGCGTGGTGTCCCTTCCTAAAGATGGTCAAGATCGCCGGCAGTGCCCGCTCGCAGCACAACACCACCGGCTTGAGAAATCGCCGAAGCTAGTTCTACATCCTAACGCCCGCATCCCCCGCGCGGGGGCCTCTAGGAATCTTTTCATTCGGGGCAATTGCACTAGGCGCCCGATGCAGTGCGACAATAGTCGGCATGGCGCGAATGACCGATGCGAGCCCGTACCTCGATTTTGACCGTGATACGTGGCGTGCCCTACGTAAATCCATGCCACAGGTGCTCACGGCAAACGAGGTGGAAAAACTCCGCGGCATTGGTGACCGCATCGACCTCACCGAGGTAGCAGAGGTGTACCTCCCCCTTTCGCGTCTCATTCACATGCAGGTGGAGGCCCGCCAAAAGCTCACCGCAGCCACGGAGGCCTTCTTGGGTAACCCACCGACGCACGTGCCCTTCGTCATCGGCGTCGCTGGTTCCGTTGCCGTGGGCAAGTCCACGACAGCACGCCTGCTCCAAGTGCTCCTTGAACGCTGGGATTCCCACCCGAAGGTCGACTTGGTGACCACGGACGGCTTCCTCTACCCCACCGCCTACCTTAAAGAACACGGGCTAATGCAGCGCAAGGGCTACCCGGAGTCCTATGACCGCCGCGCACTGATGCGTTTTGTTACCGACGTTAAATCGGGCAAACCCCTAGTCACGGCCCCGCTCTACTCGCACGTGTCCTATGACATCGTCCCCGGGGAATTTCAGGAGGTTCGCCAGCCGGACATCCTCATCTTGGAGGGCCTCAACGTCCTACAAACCGGTCCGACCCTCATGGTCTCCGACCTGTTCGACTTCTCTGTTTATGTGGACGCCCGAGTCGACGACATTGAAAAGTGGTACATTGACCGCTTCCTCAAGCTCCGGCACACCGCTTTCCGCGAGCCGGGTGCGCACTTCGCCTCCTTCGCGGACATGACGGATGAGGAAGCCTACGTGCAGGCCCGAGAAATCTGGCAGTCCATCAACCTGCCCAACCTTATTGAAAATATTTTGCCCACCCGAGTGCGTGCTTCCTTGGTTCTACGCAAGGGCTCACACCATTTGGTGGAGCAAGTGCGGATGCGCAAGCTCTAGGCGGGCATTATCGGGCTAGCGCCCAAAACGGCGTGAGCGCTGCGAATAATCGCGCAAAGCGCGCAAGAAATCTACCCGGCGGAATGCGGGCCAATACGTATCCGTAAACCAAATTTCTGAATAAGCAGCCTGCCACAGAAGAAAGCCGGAAAGACGCTGTTCACCGGAGGTGCGGATCACGAGATCTGGGTCCGGCAAACCTTTGGTGTAGAGGTTGCCCGTGATGGCCTCTGCCGTCACGTTCTCCGCAATCTCCTCAGCGCTCAATCCCTTTTCGGCTTCGCTACGAATGAGACTCTGCACGGCATCAACGATTTCTTGACGCCCGCCGTAGCCCACCGCGATGTTAACGATGACGCCCTGGTGATCTTCTGTGGCTTCAGCAGCGCACTGCATTTTGGCGGTAACCTGTTCAGGAAGCAGATCTAGGTGTCCCACGAGACGGATTTGGCAATCCAAATCGCCCTGGGAAAGGTGCGTGACAACATCAGAAATGATGTCAAAAAGCAGCTGCACTTCCTGCTCGCTGCGCTTCAAATTTTCCGTCGACAACAGGTAAATAGTGACGACCTCAATGTCAGTGCCTTGGCACCAAGAGATCATCTCACTAATTTTCCGCGCTCCCTGGCGGTGACCGTGGCTAATATCCGTAAAGCCCGCCTCGCGCGCCCAGCGGCGATTGCCATCCGCCATGATTGCCACGTGGCGTGGCTGCGGTTTGTTCTTAATCTCACGCGTTAGACGCGCCTCATACAGGGGATATAGGAGCTGGCTTAGGAACTTCACGGTGGGGAAACGTCCTCTGCGTTAAAAGATGGACTTCTTACTGTTATCGAGGATGCCGGCTTCCTTCATAGCCGCATCGACCGCCTCATCATCGAAAGGATCAATGCCGTGATCCTGCGCGAACATGGTACGGCGGCGGAAACGCGAGTAGCGGCGGTGAAAATTCCAGCCTGCGAAGAGGACGGCAACGCCCATCAGGGCAAGGATGAGCAAACCGATGGGCGAGGCCTTACCGAACTCTGGTCCTACCGGCCCGCTTTGGCTCCCCTGGGCGAGCAGGGCGACGTCATGCGCTGCGAAGTACAAAGCGTTCATGTTTTAAGCCTCCCCTACTTCCGGGATTCCCGCAAATAAATCATCCTCCGGCAGCGCCGTCGAAACGCGGGTCTTAGCCAGCTCAAATTCCTCCGTAGGCCAGTGCTCCTGCTGCACGGACACCGGAGTCGCAAGAAAGGCACCGGCCGGATCAATTTGGGTGGCGTGTGCGCGGAGAGCGTCCTCCCGATTTTGGAAGTAGTCCGCGCACTCTACCTGCGTGGTCACTCGCGCCATGATGTCACCGAAAGCGGTATCCCACCGCGCAAGCATCGGCTCATAAGGGCTCACCTTTCCTTCCTTCACAAGGAGGTCGTGGAAAATCTTCATCCTTTGATAGACAAAGCCGTGCGTGTAGTAGAGCTTCAGCGGCTCCCACGGCTCCCCCAATTCTGGGTGGTACGCGGAATCGCCCGCCTTGTCCCACGCCAACATAGACGCTCGGTAGACCATGAGATGATCCGGGTGTGGGTAGCCGCCGTTCTCGTCATAGGTAATGATGACGTGGGGGCGGAAGTCACGGATAATCTCCACCAGCTCTTGGGCTACCTCATCATCTTTCTTGAGAGCAAAGCAGCCCTCGGGGAGCAGGTCCTTAATATTAGGCGCAAGCGGGTTGCCGGGAAGGCCCGAATCCACGTGCCCAAGCCAGCGGTGTTGCACGCCCAAAGCGGCGGCCGCTTCCGCCATTTCCTCTCGACGAATACTGCCCATATTCTCAAGGACGCCAGGGCGGTCCATGGCCGGGTTGATAATATCCCCACGCTCACCACCGGTACAGGTGACGACGAGGACCTCCGCCCCTTCCGCAGCATATTTCGCGGTTGTCGCCGCACCCTTCGAGGATTCGTCGTCAGGGTGCGCGTGAATAGCCAACAGGCGCTTTGTACTCACTGGGTGCTACATCTCCCTAGATTGCTTCTTTAAACAGACGCCCAGTCTAGTGGATAGTAGCTTCGCGGCGACCGTTGGATAGAATCAGACTCATGTCTGACGCCCAACCCGCTTCTCGCTCCGCACGTTCACAGTCTCGATACGGTTCCAAGACACGCACCCCGCGTACAGGAGGTTCCTGGACCAATCGGGCACTGGTGCTGGTGTTTTTGGCCATGTTTGTCGCGGCCATCGTCTTTGGCGTTCAGTACTTCCGCAGCCAGCAGAAGGTCAACGCAGATATATCCTATGTCACACACGAGATCCTCTCCGATGACTCCATGCGCATTTGGGTAGACATCACACGCAACCGCGTTGAAGAACCTGCTTATTGCATCGTGCAGGCTTTTGACTACTCCAAAGCGGAGGTCGGCCGCCGCGAAATTGCCGTGCCGGCCGGCGGCGAGTCTGCCCAGCGCGTCGCAGTGGACATCCCCACCAACCACCCGGCTGTCGCCGGTGGCGTCTACGGTTGTTCTGGAAATATTCCTTCTTATCTCGATACCAGCGCAATGGATACAGCGGGTGAGGCAACCGACAACTAAAAGCCCAGCTGTGCTAGTATGTTGAGCGTTCTGAATGGGCCGCGCCACCTGCACTTTTGCGCCCGTTCTTTGAGAAATAAAAGTGTTCATTAGAAACCGTATACGGAAGGTTGCACTATGGCTGAGCAGCAGAAGCAATACATCACCCCGGAAACCAAGGCCAAGCTCGAGGCCGAGCTGCAGGCCCTGATTGACCACCGCCCGGTCGTCGCCGCGGAAATTAATGAGCGCCGCGAGGAGGGTGACCTTAAGGAGAACGCGGGTTACGACGCCGCACGCGAGATGCAGGACCAGGAAGAGGCCCGCATCAAGCAGATCTCCGAGGTTCTGGCTAACTCCACCACCGAGCGCACCGCCGTCCAGGAGGGCGTTGCCCACATCGGTTCGGTGGTCCACGTTTACTACAACGGTGACGAAGAGGACCGCGAGACCTTCCTCATTGGTACCCGCGCTGCTGCTTCCGACAACAAGGACTTGGAGACCTACTCTGAGCAGTCCCCGCTGGGCGCTGCCCTTCTGGGTGCTGCCGAGGGCGAGACCCGCGAGTACACCGCGCCGAATGGCAAGACCTTGTCGGTGACCGTGGTCTCCGCTGCACCTTATGATTCCGCAAAGGCCGCAACTCCGCGCAAGTCCTAATTTATACTGCTCTTAGGTCACCGTTTTTCTGAGAAAGAGTTTTATCCCCATGAAGAAGTTCACTCGTTTCGCTGCTGCTGGTCTGGTTGTCTCTGCTGGTCTTACCCTTGCTGCTTGCCACCCGCCGAGCGAGCAGGATTCCACTGAAAAGGTCGACACCGGTGCTACCTTCACCGGTGAGGCCCCGGGAGCCGGCGCAGCCGAATCCTCCGAGTCTGCAGATGCCACCGACGTCGTTGGCACCGAAGCTGCCACCGAGACCGCAGTAGCTCCGGCTGAATACACCACTGCCCCGGTTCAGCAGTAAGCTCAACGGCATCTTAAAGCGAGAGCGGCGCCCCGAATAATCCGGCGCCGCTTTTAGCTTTTTGAGGGCACTTCCCCTCCACCGCCTTGCACCTAGTTTTCTTCGCGAGCCCAATCCCCAATAACCCCTGGCAGCACCGCAGGGGCTTCGCCTAATAGGTCGCGGCGGTTGGGATCGCGCTCTACCTGCGTGATAACGGATTTGATTCGCCGTTCACCATCGCCACCACGTACCATCCCACCCATCAACGGCATCATGCGCATCCCCGCACCACGGGCATTGCCAACACCCGGCTTCGCACCGTGCGCTCCGCCGGCAGCACCCACGACACCACCGGCGTTGCCGACGGCACCAGGACCGGCCACGCCGCCCATGCCACCCACACCAACGGCACCACTGCCTGCATTACCGCCCAGGAGGCCACTGCCGCTTAGCGACGCCCGCCCCTCCCGCTGCTGACCAGCCCCTGTTACGGCCCCGGGAAGTCCACCAAGTACCGGATGCGTTCCAGTCTGCGGCCCGCCAAAGGAGGAATTCAAGCCGCCCACGCCCGCCGCGGAAGTGGTTGGATTCGCTGATGCCTCCGGCAAACGACCATTGAGTCCCGCAATTCCTCCGGGAAGCTGGTTGCCACGTCCATCAGCGAGACCGACCGATCCCAACCCATTGAGACCACTCGCCGCATAAGGCGCACCGCCCGGGGCAGTCGTGGCTCCTGCCATCGTGCCGTGAACTGGGTTAAGAGCCCCGATTCCCGCACTAGCGGCCGACGTGTTTACCTCGGCTGCATTGATGGGTGCCAGCGCCTCACCAAAGCCTAGGTCGTTGAGGATACTGCGCCCACGATTATGTAAATCACCATGAAGCTTCGCGATATCCTCAGCGCCCATCCCGACGCTTTCAAGCCCTTGGATCTGGCCATTGGCGACATTGAAAGACCCAGGCCCCACAGCACCACTCTCGATTGCTTCAGCAATCTTTTCGGGCCAGGCAACCCCATCTGTGTTGTACCGGTTTCCGTCGCCCGCGACGGCTCCAAAGTGAGTGCTGGTGTCCCCACCGCCGCTGGGCGGTGCCGCATCCATGAGTGCATGCTGATACGGCATAGCCGAAATCACTTGCTGCTGCAGAACACCCTGCATATAGGTCAATGCTGCTTTTTCAGCAGCAGCGCGTGCAACAGGATCTGGAATTGCGGCCACCTCGAATGCCAGGGCAATGGCCTCGGGTTGAACGTTCACTAGCTGCGCTTGGAAGCCAAAAAGCTTCTGCTGCATGACATTTGCGTTGGCGATGAAGTGCGTTCCTGCCTGTGCGACCTCACGAATTTTTTGTGCCGCTCGTGTAGTAGCTTCGCTGTCATTCTCCGATTCTAAGGACGCGGCTGAGCGCTCAAGCCCAGCGACGATATCAGCGACTTCCCCACTTAGCGCTCCCCACCGCGCATTCGCTTCGGACACATCCCAGAAGCGAGTGCTGAACAGATTCGATGCCAGGCCCATAATGGACGCGCCGGTGTCCACGATCGGAACAGTAAACCCAAACGGACTATAGCCCGGATCCGGTTGCGAGACTATCGGCATCGACGCTGCACCGCCTCCCCCGCCAGCATCAGCGACATCCAGCCCCCGGCTGGTAAGTATGTCTTGTGATTCAAAGCTTGCTAGCTCTGTTTGAAGAGCTTCCCCGAGCCAAGAAACCTGCCCCCTAAATCCTTCCAAAGAATTCCGCGCGGACCCAGGGTCCGTTGCCAGCACACGCTGGTGGATTGCACCAACTTCACTTAGGCCGGTAACCGTGGAGAAGCCTCCATCGAGAGGGCTGTTTGCTCCAGTAGAAGCGTGTTGGAGTCTTTTTCCTAGTTCCGCTACGCGAGATATTTCAAGTGCAAGCGCGCTTTGATTGATGATCATTTCCCGAGCCCCTTTTTTTCCAAACCAGTTCTAATAGTAGTTTTCTTGACTGTTCACATTTTTCTGCCATAGAAACCTCGGAAGCTAGCTCCGTCCATGCAATCGAAACGACGCCACGGATGGTTTCAACATAAGAAGTGCAGGTTAAGCCCCTCATGAATGTGTCTTCCACGGTGTAGACATCTCCCTCTGCGTCATCCATCGGCTGAATAGCCTGAGGATAGATCGCACGAATGCTGTCCAGTCTCTCATCCTGGCTACCCAACGCTACGGCAGCCTCCCTACCGTTACCTAGGTTTTTGGAGAAGAAGCAGCTTCTGTACCCTGTCTGTCTTTCCGGTGCCGAAGTCATATACAGCTTCAGATTCGAAAAGGTTTCGGTAGGTATTTCAGTACATGGATCAAACACTTGGAATCCCGGCACCGTACGATCAAATTCACCAAGTGGCGGCAGCACCCCATCTCCCGCACGAGGCTCGCCGCGTGAAGCCTGCAACTCCCGCGACCTCGTGGCGGTGGCATCAGCGACCCCCGAGTCCCCTGAGCCACCGCCGGTGTTATCGCCAGGCACATTGTGAAAGTCCCCCGGATTATCACCATGGTCGCGAGCACCTAGACCTAGCGGAGATGCACAGTTTGACAGCACCCCGATACAAACTGCCACCAGCACTAGGCCCCCGATTCGCTTCATGGTTTCCTTTCAACCAATTTTCCTGACCATCAGAAGCCCCTCGCTGAAGCTGAAAGCTTCGAGCGGCTTCTGCGACCAGAATGCATGAGAACTATCAAGATGTCGCGCCAGAGCCAAATAAGATTCATGCAATATTTCCCGACAGAACACCCATTCGACGACATTAATAGAACTTTTATAAATAATCGCTGGTCGTAGCCTGTAAGAAATTTGGACGCCAGCAGTGATCTACATGTGACCGAGCTGCCGATTATAACCAAGTGGGGGTCCCCTAATTACAACACTGTTAACTTTTGGGTGTCGTTTTTCCAATCGGAAAGCAGGAAGCCAACCACCTCAGATGATCCCACTAGACAACATCTCAAGCTCCGCTTAAAAGCCCAGCTAGTTCTATCGACACGCAAGGAAATGGCAATGGCACAGCACCGCGACACTGCGGTTTAGCAACAGTCACACCATTGCCAGCAGACGAGCGGCAACCCACATAACCCCTGATTGACTTCTCTCAAGCTTCGATAAATCGAACATTTCGCCCATAGCCACCAGGAGAACCTTTGGCTTCACAAGCATAACTACGTGGATGGCCATCCACGTAGCGCGGGGAAAATGACTAACGCACCGAGCGGAAACAATACACAATCACACACGGGACTTTAGGAACATTCGTGCTAACAGCTGGCCAGCTTCGACGGTTTTAGCACTGACGCGAAAGAAAGAACGCTCCGCCTATAGCCGGCGCTGTGCCCAATAGAAGGTTCGCGGCTCAGAAAAGAAACCGGTGGCCGGAACCACAAAGATTGTGGTGCCGGCCACCGGTTCGCAATAGCGTTATGAGACTGATTAGTCCCTAAAGTAGCTCAGCAGACGGAGAATCTCGGTGTAGAGCCAGACCAAGGTCACAGCCAGACCAAGAGCGATACCCCAGGCGTACTGAGCCGGAGCGCCCTGACGGATAAGGCGATCAGCTTGGTCAAAGTCCGTCATGAAGGACAGCGAAGCCAAGACGATGCAGACAAGGGAGAAGATGATGGCGAGCATGCCGCCATCACGCAGCGGGTTGAAGCCGAAGAAAATAGCACCCAGCATGTTACCCAGCGCCAACACTGCCACACCGGCAATAAGGCCGAACATAATCTTGTTGAACTTCGGGGTGACCTTGACCGCACCGGTCTTGTAGACCATCAGCATGCCGATGAATACACCTACAGTGCCCATGATGGCCTGCCCGATAAGCGCCATACCATCGGAGTTACCGAAGGATACGCCGGCGAACATGAGCGAGAAGCCGCCCACGAAAAGGCCCTCAAACACGGCGTAAATCAACGTCGCCGCAGCGGAACCAAACTTCTTGCCAAACGTTGAGACGAGAACAGTAATGAAACCGCCCAGCGCACCAACCAGGGTAAGAATCATCGCAATGCCCGGGTTAATCAACTCACCAATGGCGAAGTTAAGTACGGCCATAACGATGATGACGCCAAGAGTAATACCAGTCTTGGTCACGACATCATCAACCGTCAGCGGACGATCGGCGCTACGGTTTCCTTGGTTAAACGGATTGTCGCTCTGACCGTAGGGGTTAACCTGGGTCTGGCTTTGGCTGGACGAGAGGGAACTCATGACGGGGTTGCTAGAACGCACGCGAATCCCGATTCCTTTCACAGTCGTTCTCTAAAAAGCGGCCACTCGGGGCCGCCTTGTCTTTCACTTCACTAGGATCAACGCTCCCCATTGCTAGGAAGTTCCCAAAATCCCAAAATTCGCAAAATTATCCATGCTTAACAGGGAATCGTCGACAAGCACTGCTCTTCCCCGCAACAACTGTTCTGATTAGATAGAGAGTTTTTTGGGTTTTCAACCTCCACCCCTTGATTGGACCATCGTTTCCGCTGGTCATGGTGCCCCCAGTGGGACTCGAACCCACACTGAATCGATTTTAAGTCGACTGCCTCTGCCGATTGGGCTATGGGGGCCAAACCGTGCCCACTTATCTTAGGGCACGGATAGTCATGAACTGAAAATAGGGTCGGCTTCTGCGTAGCCTTCCGGCCTTAGCCCGCTAATTTTGCTGCAAGGCCAGTAATGATGCCATCGAGGATGTCTTTCTCACTGATGAAGAAAGAACGTGCCTCGCTATTGCGTTCAATCATCGTCATGATGCCCTCGACTGCCACGCATCCACCGCCAATGACATCCGCGCGTCCAGGGTGGATGACGGGGTTGAGAGCGCGAACATCCGAAGGCAGACCAATCATCTGTCGGGTGAGCACCCGCAGGGCGTCGAAACGCAGCTCGGAGCCATGAATGGAATCGGCATCGTAGCGCTCCATTCCCTGGGCCAGCGCGGAAAGAGTCGTAAACGTACCGGCGCAGCCAACGAAGGTCAGGGCTTTATCGATAGGAACGATCTTCTCGACTTCGGCCATGCGCTCAGCCACATAATCCGTAGCGATCTCAATTTCCGCTTCGGTGGGCGGATCATTGCGCATGATGCGCTCGGTAAGACGCACACATCCCATTTGTGCCGAATGGGAGCCGAGAATCTCACCGTCGATGGTGCCAACGACGAACTCCGTCGAACCACCACCCAAATCGATAACGCAATATGGGCCCTCTTCAGAATGCAGGTCCCCCACCGCGCCGGTAAAGGACAGCAGTGCTTCCTCCTCGCCGGAGATAACCTCCGCACGAGCACCAGGCTGGACTTGACCGAGCAGTTCTTCAGTCATGTCAAAGAATTCGCGGTGATTTTTGGCATCGCGGGTGGCTGAGGTGGCCACCATCCGCACGCGCTCAACCTTCTCAAACTTCATCTGTTTGACGTAGCCCTCGAGCGCCGCGCGGGTCCGCGCAAGGGCCTCTGGTTCAAACTCGCCGGTGGCGTCGACGCCCTGTCCGAGACGAACGATCTCCATCGTGCGGGAGATATCGCGGATCTTTCCATCTTCCTGAATCTCACTGATAAGCAGGCGGATGGAGTTGGTTCCGCAGTCGACAGCAGCGACGCGTGTCATAAGGCTAGCCTTTCTCTTAACCGGCGTTAGAAAAATCGAACTGGGCCATATCAATGCCCAGGTCCCCCACGGTGGGCCAATCCTCTGGGATGGCGCTTCCTCGAAGTTTACCGTGTTCTGCGGCCATCGCTACGGCTTCGGTGCCGAAACGTACGCGGCCTGGCCCCTCCGCCAGGGCGTACGCAATGAGGACGTGAAGGCACTTCACGCGCTCAGGCATGCCACCACCGGAAAAGTCAGTACCTAGGTCTTCCATGGCGTTGCGGGTTGCCAGGTAGTGTTCATGCGCGGCTTGATAATCCTTCTGCAGGTCCTCGTCCTCTGCAAGGCGCTGCTCCATCCATTTCATGACATGGGCAACCTCAAGGCGCGATGCCTCAGCAGTCAAGCGCGGATCGGTGAGGTAATAAAGGGTGGGAAACGGGGTGCCGTCGGGAAGCTTAGGCGCGGTCTTAATCACCGCCGGGGCTCCGTCCGGAGTGCGGTATGCAATGTCCACGACGCCGCGTGGGGTGCGGCCCAGTTGTTCGCGGACGACTTCAAGATCAGTATCGGTCACGGTCATAGGAACCATTGTGACACGGAGGAATGGTTGAGTCCTATTCAGCAGGGGCCTGCGGTTGATTCTCTGCTTCTTCCGCTACAGAATCCCACAACACCGCGTACCACTCGCGGTCATCGGTATCCTCGCGGCGCTCCGAGGTTACCGTGTCACCCGAGTCCATGCGCGGATCCATAATGCGGAAGGCCGTTTCACCCTCATCCATCACACCGAACCGGCGACGCGCCTCTTGCTTGACGTACTCCTCCGAGTTGTACTTATCAATCTCGGTGAGGAGCTCATCCTTATGGGCCTGCTTGGCGGCAATAGAGCTTTCTAGGCGGGCAATTTCTGACTGGCCGTGGTAGTAATTGCGCAGCGGGACAGCAATGGATAACAAGACTACGAGAATAACGGCAATGATCACACCGACGCCCAGAATGTCCAGGCCTTTAGGCTGGACCGGGGTCTTCTTCCGCTTGGTGCGCTGCGCATCGCGGGCACGCGTGTGTACCGGAACGGTGTTCCGGCGCTTCGTACGAGGAGAAATAGTGCGTGCCATCGGGAAGCCATTGTATCCCGGACCGGCCCCAGTGCTGTGCGGCGCGCGTCGTGTCTCAGAAATAACACGTGTCACAGAAGTTCAAATTCCGTTCCGGTACGTGCTCCGCGTCAACTTGGGCTCTGCAGCTACCCTCCCAACGCAAAAGGTGCCACAGTTTCCTGTGACACCTTCTGAACTAGCGCTAGCTCAGCGGACAGTCCGAGAAGACTGCCACTAGAAGCTAGTGGCAAACTTAGCCCTGGAAGCGCGGAAATGCGGAGCGGCCGGCGTAAACAGCGGCATCGCCCAGCTCCTGCTCAATACGCAGCAGCTGGTTGTACTTGGCTACGCGCTCAGAGCGGGCCGGAGCACCCGTCTTGATCTGGCCACAGTTCAGGGCGACTGCGAGGTCAGCAATGGTGGTGTCCTCGGTCTCACCGGAGCGGTGGGACATCATGGTGCGGTAGCCGTTGCGGTGAGCCAGCTCGACGGCATCAAAGGTCTCGGTCAGGGTACCAATCTGGTTGACCTTGACCAGCAGAGCGTTAGCAGCCTTCTTGTCGATACCCTCCTGGAGGCGTGCCGGGTTGGTGACGAAGAAATCATCGCCGACGATCTGAACCTTGTCACCGATAGTCTCGGTGAGCTTCGTGTAGCCCTCCCAGTCATCTTCCTGCAGCGGGTCCTCAATGGACACGATCGGGTACTTAGCAACGAGCTCCTCGTAAACCTTGGCCATCTCCTCAGCAGTGTGCTCGCCGCCCTCGAAGTGGTACTTACCGTCCTTGAAGAACTCGGAGGAAGCAACGTCTAGTGCCAGAGCAACGTCCTTGCCCGGCTCGAAGCCAGCCTTCTTGATTGCGTCAACGATGAGGTCGAGCGCTGCCTTGGTGGACTCGACAGACGGAGCGAAGCCACCCTCGTCACCCAGACCGGTGGACAGGCCCTTGTCCTTGATGACGTTCTTGAGTGCGTGGTAAACCTCAGTGCCCTGACGCAGCGCCTCGGAGAAGGACTCTGCGCCAATCGGAGCGATCATAAACTCCTGGACGTCCACGCCGGAGTCAGCGTGGGAGCCACCGTTGAGAATGTTCATCATAGGAACGGGCAGGACGTGGGCGTTCGGGCCACCGACGTAACGGTAGAGCGGCAGGCCAGCGGACTCGGCAGCGGCCTTAGCTGCTGCGATGGAAACGCCCAGGATGGCGTTGGCGCCGAGGCGAGACTTGTTCTCAGTGCCGTCCAGCTTGATCAGGGCCTGGTCAATGAGACGCTGGTCATCGGCCTCGAAGCCGGCAAGTTCATCAGCGATCTCTTCGTTGACGTTCTCAACGGCCTTAAGAACGCCCTTGCCCAAGTAGCGGTCACCACCGTCGCGCAACTCGTGAGCCTCGTGAACACCGGTGGAAGCGCCAGACGGAACGCCGGCGACACCGCGTGCGCCATCGTCGAGGAAGACTTCAGCCTCAACGGTGGGGTTGCCGCGGGAATCAAGAATTTCGCGTGCCATTACGTGGATGATGTCAGCCATGCTGCTTTCACTCCTATAGAGCCAAATTGATCTTGGTTTGTGTTCTGGGAGGTGCTCCCAAACCACCTGCAGCCAATTGTTCCA
The DNA here is from genome assembly GCF_030215295.1 of Corynebacterium sp. UMB6689. Lineage (NCBI taxonomy): Bacteria > Bacillati > Actinomycetota > Actinomycetes > Mycobacteriales > Corynebacteriaceae > Corynebacterium > Corynebacterium sp. UMB6689. The sequence continues at coordinate 188,511 of NZ_JASOLS010000002.1, forward strand.
GAAAACTTCGGAACGTGTCGGGCTTAAACGGACAACGTGACAAAGATCTAGGAAGAGACTAGGACGTCGCAGGCTGTTCAATGGCGTAGGAATTCGCCGCTGCCGCCACTTTACGCAGGTAGTCCTCCGATTGGTTGTAGTTGAGGACGGCTGAGCGCCAGCCTTCCGGCGTGGAAAGGTCCCTATCCCCAAAACACAACAATGCGGCGGCACCTAGCGCAGCATCATCAATCTGGTTGGGATCAGCCACCCCATCGCCATTGGCATCACGACCTAAATGCTCCCACGAAGAAGCGATAAATTGCATCGGTCCGACGGCGCGATCAAAGTCGGTATCGCCGTCAATCACGCCGCCATCACTATCCGGAACCATGGTGGTGTTGTTCGTACCATCGAGAGGTATACCCACGATGGGTGGGTCGGGGTAGCCGTTCTCATCGAGTGTAGAACGGTGAAAGAGGTTGCCGTTATAGGTCCCGTGACGGCTTTCAACCCAACCGATCCCCGCAAGGGTATTCCAGCGCAGATTACAGTTCGGCCAGGACTCCCGCGCAATCAACTCCGCATTGCCATAGGCCCGCAAGGCTTGATCGGGGATGCTGGTGGCATCAGCAAGCTGGTCGGACCACCACGTCAATTTATCCGCCGTGCGCCCCGGACCGTCGACATCAATATTGGGCACTTCTGCCCCGCCGACCGGTGGAAGATCCTCTGGGACAGGGGAAAGCTGCCGGAACGGGGATGGCTTATCCAGGAAGGAAAGACTCCAGGCCACCAGGGAAATGATCAGAATGATGGCTAAGACAATTCCAAGGCCACAGCCCCCGATCCTCCTAAGCCCCTGCGTCATAAAAGTGAATCCTACAGCCCGTTGCGCGAAGGGGGTCTAGCGACACAGAGGGCGCAACGAGGCGACTATATAGGCACGACCTACGAAATTTGCGAAACAAAAGTTATGTCAAAATGTTCCCACGCGTAACATTCTGCGCTACACTGCAGCGTTGAACAGAGAGCCGAGGCCCCGCTGGTGCTCCACGTTCTATCACTGTCCGTTCTAGAAACGTGCTTTTCTCTTAGTCAAGGAGTTCCATGTCCATCCGTCGTATCCTCGCTACTGCTTCCGCCATTGTTACTCTGGGTGCCATCGCACCCGCTACCGCCTCCGCCGCTTCCCTCACTGAGCTGGGCGGCTTCCTTTCCCAGGGCATCCAGTCCGCTGACTGCAACGCCCTGCGCAGCACCCTCACACTCATCGATCGAAGCACTGAAGTCGAGCTTCTGACTCCGGATACCACCCGCAACCAGCTTTCGAAGAACCTCACTGCACTGGGCACCACCGAGGAACTCGGCCCGCTGGCCTTTGCCGCGGTGAAGTACGCCGGCCAGACCGCTGACCGCGCTCTCGAGTGCAAGATTGTCAAGGAAGACACCATCGCCACCGGCGGCACGGGTCTATCCTCCAAGATTGCTGACTATGCTCCCCTGCTATCTTCCATGATCCAGAAGGACTAGTCCTTCTTTTCTCGGGCCTTACCTTCAGCCCACAGGCGCTCCTGTTCCTCTACCCCCACGATGTCCTCTGAGCCATCAAAAAGGTAGGGCGCGCGGGAGCGCATTTTGTTGACGAAAGACATCGCAACATCATCAAGGTTGAAGGCCCCACGGCGTGCCGCGATTTCGGCGTGGAAGAGGATCTGCAGGAAGACATCGCCCAATTCCTTAAGCAGCTCAGCATCCGAAACATGTTCCCGCACTGCCTCTGCAAACTCAGCGGACTCTTCCTCCATATATGGCAGCAGGGTCTCGTGGGTTTGATCGCGCTCCCACTCCCCTATGCGCCGCGCGCGCATCATCACCTCGCGCGCCTGCCACATCGGATCCTCCAAGGAAGGAGCGAGGATGAGCTCCGCGTGGGCGTCGATAAGCGCGCGCACCTGCGGATGGGAGGGGTCCGTGCTCACCACAACACCGTGGCCTGCAGGATCCTCACCGCTCAGTAACTGGTCGAAGTCCCAGCGAACTTTCACAGGAACTTCATCGGTAAAAACAACAGGTCCCTGCAGTTTTCCAACGGCCTCCATGGGTATTAGGGTGGGCCAGCGCGGATCTAACAACAGGACAGTCATAAGCAACGAGTATAGGTCCCGGGCCCTATGAACATTCGCTGCAGTTGCACAAAATCCCGCCTAAAGGGGTATTTTTAACCAATGACCACTTCCAATCTCACCGAATCGCCGCGCACGCACTCCGTGACGCTGTGGACGCTCGTCGCGCTCATCATCGGTTCCACGGTGGGCGCCGGTATCTTCTCTCTTCCTCAAAACATCGCCTCCGTGGCCGGCCCTGGTGCCATGCTCATCGGCTGGCTCATCGCTGGCGTGGGCATGCTCTCTGTTGCCTTCGTTTTTCAGATCCTGGCTCACCGCAAGCCACATCTCGACTCCGGCGTGTACTCCTATGTCCGTGCCGGCTTGGGTGATTTCATCGGCTTTACCTCTGGTTGGGGCTACTGGCTCGGCTCCGTGATGGCGCAGGTGGGCTACGCCACCCTATTTTTCAACACCATCGGCCACTACGTCCCTTTCTTTGACGCCGACCACCGCTGGGTTTCTGCCATCGCAGTGTCTTTGTTGTCCTGGGGTATCTTTGCTGTTCTCGCACGCGGGATTAAGCAGGCGGCCATCATGAACATGGTGACGTCCGTAGCCAAGATTGTGCCCATCCTGGCCTTCATCATCATCCTCGCTTTCGTGGGTTTCAGCTGGGACAAGTTCACCTTGGATATCTGGGGCAAGACTTCCGATAAGTCCCTCTTCGAGCAGGTACAGGGCATCATGCTCTTTACCGTGTGGGTCTTCATCGGTGTGGAGGGTGCATCCGTGTACTCGAAGCAGGCCCGCACCCGTTCCGACGTCGGCCGTGCCACCGTCATCGGCTTCATCAGCGTCTTGGCGCTGCTGGTCTCCGTGTCCACGCTGAGCTTCGGTGTACTCACCCAGGAGGAGCTCGCCGCGCTGCCGGATAACTCGATGGCCTCCGTGCTCACCGCCGCCGTAGGTGAATGGGGTGGTGCGCTCATCTCGCTTGGTCTGTGCCTTTCTGTGCTTGGTGCCTACGTGTCCTGGCAGATGCTGTGCGCGGAGCCGATCGTCATGATGGCTGTCGATGGCCTTCTCCCCCGCAAGATCGGCACCGTGAACATTGCCGGCGCGCCATGGGTAGCGCAGCTGATTTCCACGCTGACGATTCAGCTCTTCGTCATTATCTTTTTCCTCAACGAGACCTCTTATAACGCCATGGTGCAGCTAGCTACAATCATGTACCTGCTGCCCTACATCTTCTCCTCGCTGTACCTAGTTCTCTTGGCCGTGCGCGGCAAGGGCCTAACGCACCCACATGCCGGGGTGCGTTTCGACATCTCGGGCCCGGAGGTGAGCCGCCGCGAAAATCGCCGACACTTTTTCATCGGCTTGGTCGCCTTCATCTACTCACTGTGGCTCATCTACGCTGCTGACCCGGTCTACGTGCTGCTTGGTGCACTGGCCGTGGTCCCCAGCATGATTCCTTACGTGGCTACCCGCCTGTACAAGAAGGAACGCGTATTCAACACTTTTGAGTGGTTCGTGGTGGCACTGGTGATTATCGGCGCGGTGGCCGCGGTGTGGGGCTTGGGCACCGGCCGTTTGGTGCTTTAGAAGGCCTCGGGTTCCGAGCGATGTGACAGTACTGCATACGCGATGCAGCTGGTCAGCCAGAGCACGTGGCCGATGGCGCTGATAACGAGGAAAATGCCGCCGGTAATTTCGGCCGCTTCCTCGTTGCCGGACCACCACGTCGGCACGGTGGCTGGCCCAATATCCCCGAAATCGGGCAGGTTGGCATTGCCCACAATGAAGCCGATAAACAGCAATGCCATTGACACCCACGCCCACTCCAACCGGCTTGGGTAATCAGCGCGGATAAATAGCGGGAGTAACCCGAGCAACACCCAAATGCCAACTAGGAAGATCCCAAACATCACCAACATGAAGGTGAGCCAGCCGCCATTCTCACCGCTGAACTTGATAACCAGGGAGACGGGGATACTGAACAACGCCGCGAACATCCACACCACCATCATGATGATTCGGGGATTAGCTCTACTCGGCCCACTGTGGTTGTTCGCGGCGTTCATTATTTTTCTCCTACGCTAATGACGTTCTTTTTAGTCTTAGCACCGCTGACGTCAACGCGCTCGAGTTCGAACATCGATGCCAAGAAATCCGCCATCCACTGCAGGAGTTCAATGTCTCGCAGCTTGGGGTCAGTGACATTGCGGCCGGCCTTGGGGAAGTTGAGCTGGATGGCCTTGGCCGCCGCGCGGTAATTGGAGCCCGGGAAGAGGCGTTTGAGGCGTACCTGTTTGGAATCCGCCAGCTCCACCGGGTGAACCTTGATGCGGGTGCCCTGCACGGTAATATCGCTGACCCCGGCCCGGCGGGCCTGGTGGCGCAGGCGCGCTACCGCGAGAAGGCGTTCCACAGGCTCCGGGACAGGCCCGTAACGGTCCTGCATTTCTTCCACCACGTGTGCCAGGTCCGCGTTGTCCTTGGACGTTGCAAGCTTGCGGTAAACCTCCAGGCGCAGCCGCTCGGAGTTGATATAGGACTCCGGAATATGTGCGTCCACCGGCAGGTCGATGCGGATTTCCTTTGGCCCTTCGTCCGTGACCACGGGGGTCTCACCGCGGGCAAGCGCTTTGAAGGTCTCTACGGCCTCGCCGACGAGGCGCACGTAGAGATCGAAGCCCACGCCGGCGATGTGGCCGGACTGCTCGGCGCCCAGCACGTTGCCGGCACCGCGCATCTCAAGGTCCTTCATAGCCACGGCCATGCCCGCGCCCAGATCGTTGTTCTGGGCGATGGTGGCCAGACGGTCATAGGAAGTCTCCGTCAGCGTGGCGCCCTTCGGGTAGAGGAAGTAGGCGTAGCCGCGCTCGCGGGAGCGGCCCACGCGCCCGCGCAACTGGTGCAGCTGGGATAGACCCATGTGGTGAGCGTTTTCCACGATGAGGGTATTCGCATTAGCGATGTCCAGGCCGGTTTCCACGATGGTGGTACACACCAGGACGTCGAATTCGCGGTCCCAGAAACCTTGGACGGTGCGCTCAAGCACGTCCTCGTTCATCTGGCCATGCGCGACGACGATGCGCGCCTCCGGCACTAGGTCCCGCAGTTCGCGGGCTTTCTTTTCGATGTCAGCGACTTTGTTGTGGATGAAGAAGACTTGGCCGTCGCGCAGCAGCTCACGGCGGATAGCCGCGGCCACCTGCTTATCCTCGTACGCACCCACATAGGTCAGGACCGGGTGACGGTCCTCCGGTGGGGTCAAAATCGTAGACATTTCACGGATGCCCGCCATGGACATCTCCAAGGTGCGCGGAATCGGGGTCGCGGACATGGTGAGCACGTCCACGCTGGCCTTCAGCGCCTTGATGTGCTCCTTGTGCTCCACGCCAAAGCGCTGCTCCTCATCCACCACAATGAGGCCTAGGTTCTTCCAGTGCACGCCTGTTTGCAGCAGGCGGTGTGTGCCGATGACGATATCCACGGAACCATCCGCCAAACCGGCGAGAATCTCCTTGGACTCTTTGGCCGAAGTAAAGCGCGAGAGCACCTCGATATCCACTGGGAAGCCCTGCATGCGCTCGCGGAAGGTATCGGCGTGCTGTTGCGCCAGCAGGGTCGTGGGCACAAGGACCGCCACCTGCTTGCCATCTTGCACCGCCTTGAAGGCTGCGCGCACTGCCACCTCGGTCTTGCCATAGCCCACATCACCGACGACCACGCGGTCCATCGGCACCGTGGATTCCATGTCTTCCTTGACGGCATCGATGGCCAGCATTTGGTCTTCCGTCTCGATGAAGGGGAAGTTATCCTCCATCTCCGCCTGCCACGGGGTATCGGGCCCAAACTGGTGGCCCGGTGCTGCCTGGCGCTTGGCATAAAGCTCCACCAGCTCACCGGCGATCTCGCGCACCGCGGCGCGCGCCTTCTTCTTGGTGTTCTTCCAATCCGAGCCGCCCATCTTGGACAGCGTCGGTGCCTCACCGCCGGTGTATTTGCTTAGCAGGTCCAGCGAATCCATGGGTACCCACAGCTGGTCGGCAGGCTGCCCGCGCTTGGATGCCGCATACTCCAGCACGATGTACTCGCGGCGGGAGGTCTCATCACCGGATTGGACGGTGCGCTCGGCCATCTTGAGGAATTTACCGATTCCATGGGTCTCATGCACCACGTAGTCGCCCTGCTTCAAGGCGAGGGGATCCACGCGGTTGCGGCGCTTTGCTGGGCGACGCTTCGCCCCCGCAATATCGCCCACACGGTTACCCGTGAGATCCGTTTCCGTGATGACGACCAACGGCAACACCTCAGCGTCCTTGAGCTTACGCACCTTCGGGAACACCAGACCCGCATGGGACAAGGCCTGGTAGAGGGTGACCTCACCAGGGCTCGGCTCCCACCCAGGAGTGGCCACCTTGGTGGGAATGCCCTTTTCCGCGAAGCGCTCCACCATGCGTTTGATCGCACCCTGCGCAGGGGCAATGAAGGCGGCACGTCCGCCGGCGGTGGTGTGCGCCAGAAGCTGCGCCATCATGGCATCAATCTCTGGGATATCACCACGCGGAGTAGGTCCGGGCTCAAAGTCCAGTGGCAGGGTCTCCGATTCGGCGGCGGCGAACATCCCCGGCGGGGCAAAAGTCCACAGCGGGGACTCGATACTCCGGCACGTCGCCTCCAACGACTCATAGGAGCGGTAACTCGACGCCGAGGTGTCCAAGCCCTCGGCCGCCAGTGGACCATCCGCGCCCATCGCAGCAGCCTCCCAGCCGGCAGCCAAGAACTCCGCATCGGTGGATTCCAGGTCTGCAATGCGGGTGCGGATCTTTTCCGGTGCCACGAGCAACACATGGGTGCCTGCTGCAAGGAGCTCGGGGAGGGTGACGAAGGGCTCGGCGGCAAGCACCGCCAGCACAGCTTCCATACCTTCAGCCGGGATGTGCTCCCCTACTTTGGTCAACAGTTCTGCCAGCGCCGCATTGCCGCCGAACTTCTGCGCCAACTCGCGGGCACGTGCGGCGACCTCATTAGTGATCGGCAGCTCCCGGGCGGGATAGATGGCAACCTCGCCGACCTCAATCTCCGGGATGGCGCGCTGGTCCGCCACGGAGAATTGGCGAATATCCGTAATCTCATCGCCCCAGAACTCCACACGCACCGGGTAATCCGAGGTGGTGGGGAAAACATCGAGAATTCCGCCGCGCGTGGCGTATTCACCGCGCTTGGCCACCATATCCACGTGCTTATAGGCGCGAAACTCCAGCTCCGACAGGATATCAGAAAGCTCGTGCTCATCTTCTTCCTTCAGGAAGATGGGTGCACGCCCCTCCACCTTGCTCAGGATGGGCTGGCAATACCCGCGGGCAGAGGTCACCACCACCTGGGCTTTGCCCGCCCCCACCAGGTCGAGCACACGCGCGCGCTTGCCGACGATATCCGGGGCCGGCGACAACCTCTCATGTGGAAGCGTCTCCCAGGCTGGGAAGTAGGCGACCTTATCCCCCAGCATGGCCGTCAGCTCCGCGGTGAGGTCCTCCGCCTCACGCCCGGAGGCAGTCACCACCAGCACCGGCGCATGGTGTGCCAGCGTACCGATCGCCCACGGGCGCGCCTGGTCAATGCCAGTAATGTGCAATGAGGCTTCCCCCACTTGGGAGGCGAGGCCTTTAAGTTTCGGATCTGAGGCGGCTACCTTGAGCAGCCCGCCCAGCATCGGCGTTGCCACCTACTTAGCTCCCTTCAACTTCGGTGCTGCTTCCATGCCGGAAAGACCATTCCAGCACAAGTTAACGATGTGTGCTGCGACGGTCTCCCGCGAAGGCTCGCGCACGTCCAGCCACCACTGTGCCGTGGTGGCCACCATGCCGACGAGCGCCTGGCCGTAGAGCACTGCCAGCTCGGGGTCGAGACCACGGTGTTCGAAGGCCTCACCGAGGATGTGCGCAATCTGATTTACCGCCGTGTTCAACAGCGTGGAGAAACTACGCTCCTCCCCTGGCTTGGAGTCACGCACGAGGATCAAGAAACCATCGGTCTCCTCCTCCACGTAGGTCAGCAAGGCGACGACCCCCTGCTCGATGCGCTCGCGCCACGACCCTGTCTGCAGTGAATCCGTCACAACCTTCTCTAACGCGACAAGCTCGCGGTCGATGACGACAGCATAGAGGCCTTCCTTGCCTCCAAAGTGCTCATAGACCACCGGCTTGGACACACCAGCGCGTGCTGCAATGTCCTCAACGCTGGCGCCTTCGAAGCCACGTTCTGCGAAGGCCGCACGTCCTATGGAGATCAACTGCTCACGGCGCTCACGCCCGGTCATCCTTTGTCGAACCATGCCTTCTACTGTATCTCCCCCACTGGACATGGCCCGCACCAGCTAAAAGTCGGCCGTTAACCGCGCGCCCAAAAGTCTCGGGCACCTGTTTAGGTTTGGCCCACACCTGTCATGTAATATGTCCTCCAGCGCTCATAATATGTGCGCAGTTTCCCCATGGTGTAATCGGCAACACTACGGTTTTTGGTACCGTCATTCTAGGTTCGAGTCCTGGTGGGGAAGCTATTTTCGTTTTCTGCGCCCCCGTCGAAAGCCCCTAGTTTCAGCCCTCCGCGCAATCGATGCCACCTGGGCTGCGGTGTAGTTCAAGGGAGCAATACCGGCTCGCGGAAGCACCCACCCGCGCCAATACGCCATCACTGCTAGGCCAAAGCCCACGAAGGGCGAGATGATCATACCGAGGGCAAACTTATCGAAGTGGGCGAAGGACGCCATCACGATTCCGGTGAGCACAGCCGGCACGGCATAGAGCGGGCTACCGCCAAAGACCGAGGGAATCTGACCGGAAGCAACATCGCGCACCATACCGCCGCCCACGGCGGTCAGAACGCCTAAGAAAACGCAGGCGATAAACGGCATACCGTAGGCCAGAGCCTTCACGCAGCCAGTCGTGCACCACACCCCCAAGATGACGGCATCCGCATGCTCAAGAAAGATTTCCCAGGCCTTGCCTTTCAGGTCCGTCAAGAAGGCAATGAGCGCACCCACACACGCCAGAGTGAGATACCACGGATCAGAGATAGCGGCCGCCGGACCGTGCGAGATCAGCATGTCACGAATCATGCCGCCCGCCAGCGCCGAAAAGAGCGCCAGAAAGACGAAACCAATGATGTCGAATTCCCTACGGCGTGCAATCGTGCCGCCAATAATGCCGTTAAGCACCACACCGATGAGGTCAAAGACTTGGTATAGGGAATGGATGAGCGGGTCGACGTCCTGAATCACAGATACTGACCATAGCGCACTGCTCACATATTGATGGTGGATTTGTTTCAGTTCACACTATCGCCAGGCTCGTGTCGTCCCAGAGCGCCCTACTCGTCCCCCTCTTGGTGGCCGCTATTCCCAAAAGTGCAGACGTGGAAGTGCAGACATGCAGGGCGGAATCAAGCGGTGGATGCGCCACGCTTGAATAGTTCGTTAAGTATTTCACGTGGGGTTGCGCCGCCGAGGATTTGTCGGGGTGTTTCGTTGAGCTCATTTTGTACCCACGCGACATGTTCGGGTGTGACGGTGGCAAAGTCGGTGCCTTTTTGTAGAACCGGCCCCTCTTCCTTCTGTGGTGCTCACTGCTGTCTTGATAGTAGAAACGCAGTGCAGTGGGTTTACACTGTTAAGAATTTGTTCACTCTCTTCTCTCGAGGTAAGTCATGTCTCCTAACGATGCACAGCAACAGCCACAACAGGTACTAGGACAAAATCCTTTTTCCAACACACCACAGCCAGTTGATTCGAGCACGGCAGCCCAGCCGAAGACCCCCAAACCTGCATGGTGGATAGTTCCAGCCGCTGCCCTAGTCGGTGTAGCACTTGGTGCAGGAGCCACCTACGCATTCACTGGATCTAAAGAGGAACAGGTTTCCGCAGCCTCTGTAGAGCCAGCCTCTTCACAATCCGGAGAAGCGAACGATGCCGACACCTCAAATACACAGGAAGACAGCACCACTGGAGGCACCCTCGACGAACTCCCCAAGCTCGGCGAACCAGCCATGAGCGGAAACGAAAAAGTCATCATTGACTCCGTCGAGTTCGCTCCCAACGTTGAACTGAGAACTAAAGAATTCAATCCGGGTGCACCTGATACCGCCATGGAAGCTCCTAAGAACGAGGGTGCAAAATTCGTCATCGTTTCCGGAACGGTCTTCAATGAAGGGAAAACCCCATTCGACGCCGATTTCAGTATGTTCGCTTGGATCGCTGACCAGGAAGGTCGAATGTACACCCCGCTCGATGACCATTGGCGCGTTCAAGCCAACCGGGATGTGCAGAACAATTCCATCGGCCCCGGATTCTCCACGCCATATACCTGGGTATTCGAGGTTCCCGACGACTTCACACCCGTAGCTTTTGCATACGACGACAGGGCTGACAACGTGAGTGGAAACAAGCTTGCCTCCATCGACGTACGCAGCTAGTGCGCAAGTATACGAAACCGGGCCTCTGATATTAGCCAGATTTTTCCATCCGCTGAGGCTTAATTTGGTTCTTGGTTAGGCCTTCGCCTCCGGCGTCGCATAGGGGCTGCGGGAGGAGTCCACCACCTGGCCCGCGTGAGCAGAGTGCGCGGTGGCGGTTTGGTCGAAAACTAAGGCGGCGGGCTTCACGCGCACGTCGGGCTTTTCACCTTTGTTGACCATGACGTACTGCCCCATCATTCCCTCGTCCTCATGCAACAGCATGTGGCAGTGGTACATGTACGGGATGGTCTTATCCGGGAAATGGCCAAACTCCACCAGCAGGCGTGCGGTCACCTTCGGCGGAAGGTTGACAATGTCTTTCCACCCAGAATTGAAGACATCCATCTTCTCATCGCCGTCCCAGTCCAGAACCTTGAAGCGGGCGTTGTGGATGTGGAAGTTGTGCGGCCAATCAGAGTTCTCATTGGTCACGGTCCAGATCTCCGGGGCATCGTGGTCGATGACGGTATCCACGCGTGCCATGTCCATCTGCTCACCGTTGATCATGAAGGTGTTGAGCACGAACTCACGCTCTTCAAGGCCCTGCGTGGACGGGGTCTTCGCCGCAGCGGGGTCAAGCGTTGCCGGCAGGGCGGGGGCTTCGGGCGCGGACTCTTCCGGCCCGGAAATGGTGAGCAGGTCGAAGGAATCTTGGAAGCCGAAGTCAGCCGCATCCTTGTCTTTGGGCACCCCGAAGTTATCCTTGCGCGGCACCGAGCGCAGCTGCACTTCTTTGCTGGGCTCCAGGTCCACGATAATTTCGGCGCGCTCGCCGGGGCCGAGGAAGAGGGAGTCGACTTCCACGGGGGCGTCGAGAAGCCCCGTGTCCGTGGCGATGATGTGGAAGGGGCCGTTTGTAAGCTCCAGTGTGTAGAAGCGCATCGAAGCGCCGTTGAGCAGGCGCAGGCGGACCCGGCGCGTGGTGGCGTCGAAGCGCGCATTGGTGATGCCGTTGACCAGAGGCGTGGTACCCAGAAGGCCCAGGGTGTTATCGCTCTTTTCATCAATCTGGCCGTCATCGGTGAACTTGGCATCCATGATGACTACCGGGATGTCATCGACACCGTAGTCCTGTGGAATGTCGAGGTCATCGGCAACATCATCGTCGATAAGGAACATGCCCGCCAACCCGCGGTAGGCATGCGTGGCCGTGGCCATGTGCGGGTGCGGGTGGTACCACAGCGTGGCCGCGGGTTGGATGATCTCCCACTCGGGCTTCCAGGTCTTGCCCACCTCAATCGGCGAGTGCGGGCCGCCATCCGAGTAGGCTGGCAGCTTCATGCCATGCCAGTGCACCGTGGTCATTTCAATAAGGTCGTTGGTGATCTCCGCGCGGACTTTTTCACCGCGACGGGCGCGCAGCGTGGGCCCCAGGAAGGCGCCGTTGAAGCCCCACGTCCGCGTGCGGTCGTTGCCGAGGAGGATCTCCGAGTAGCCATCTTGGGCGGTGAGCTTGAATACGCGTGTGCCGTCGACAACCTCTCCTTCCTCCACGGGCGGGATGGGCAGAGCGCGCGGCTCGCCGTCGTAGCCCAGCGGCTCCGGCTGATTCTTCGATCCCGAGGTGGAACAGGCGCTCAGCCCCATCACGGCGGCACCGGCGACAGTGAGCACGGAACCCTGGACGAACATACGGCGGGATACTGTAGGGCGAGCGGAGATAGACATGCCTCCCAGGATAGAGATCAGGTGAACCTTAGGACCCAGATAAGGCCGAGCCGGGCTTAAGATCACAGTCATGGCTTCGCGTTCTGCATCTCCCCACGGCTCCTCACCCTCCAACGAGTCCGCCAATGCCCGCCGCTTCGTCTGGTCGAACGGCCTGCAGGGCGTGGGCGATCAATTGCTCTCTGGAAAGACAGTCCTGCCCTGGCTGTTCAGTGTGGCCGGGGTCCCAGGCTTCTTCACCGGCCTGCTGGTGCCCTTGCGCGAGTCCGGTTCCATGCTCCCCCAAGCCGCCTGGACTCCGTGGGTGCTCACCCACCCAGCTCGCAAGCGCCTGTGGGTGCTGGGCTCGGTGGGCCAGGGTCTGTGCGCGGCGATCATCGCGGCGGCTGCCGTGCTTGTCGAAGGCCCCCTCCTCGGCCTCATCGTCTGCCTCGCCCTTGCGGCGCTTGCCGTACTCCGCGCGCTGTGTTCGCTGACCGGCAAGGACGTGCAAGGCCGCACCATCTCCAAGGGGCACCGCGGAGTGGTGACCGGTCACGCTACACAGCTCGGCGGCGCAGTCACCCTTATTACTGGCGTCATCCTCGCTGTACTAGGTGAGCTCCCGCGCTGGGGTTTGGCGGCGTTGCTGGCCATCGGCGCAGCCACGTGGTTCCTGGCGGCAGCGGTCTTTCGCGGCATCGAGGAGCCGGTGCCAGAAAACTCCGGCCGGGAAGGTATGAACCGCAGCTGGTGGAAGGATACCTGGCAGCTATACACCCAGGATGCGCGCTTCCGCAGCTTCGTCAACGTTCGCGCCCTGCTGCTGGTGTCTGCCCTATCCACCTCCTTCATCGTGGTGCTTTCACAGAGCATCGGCTCGCAGGCTTTGAGTGGGCTCGGTGGCTTCGTCTTGGCCTCGGGCTTGGCCAGCCTCGTGGGCGGCCGTGTATCCGGTGTGCTCTCTGATAAGTCGTCGCGCTTGGTCATGTCCTGGGCCGCAGGTGCCGCGGCGATCATCTTGCTGGCCATCGTGGCCTGTGCGGCGTGGGCACCGACAGCGGTAAGCATGTGGGCGCTTCCCCTCGGATTTTTCCTGGTCAACCTGGCGCACGCTGCCATTCGCGTAGCGCGCAAGACCTATGTGGTGGATATGGCGGGCGAGGATAAACGCACCCGCTACGTCGGGGCCGCAAACACCATGATGGGTGTCATCCTCCTCGTAATCGGCGGTATCTCCGCCGTGATCGCTTTGGCTGGCCCCTCGGCGGCCATTTTATTCCTGGCCAGCATCGGACTACTTGGAGCATGGCGTGCCCGTGCACTTCCGGAGGTATCACGCGGAAAATAGGACGTACACGTTATGATGAAAAAAGTAAGTCCTGACATCCCCAATCACAGGAGAAGCACACACTCGTGGCTGAAGTAACTAACTGCGCCGCCATCGTCCTTGCAGCAGGCGCAGGTACCCGCATGAAATCCTCAACCCAGAAGACGTTGCATGAGATTGGCGGGAGGTCACTTCTCGGCCACGCCCTCCACGCAGCCGCTGGCCTGCACCCAGAGCACCTCGTGGTCGTCGTGGGCCACCAGCGCGACCAGGTCTCCCCTGCCGTCGATGCCATCTCCGAGGAGCTGGACTGCGCGGTCTCCCAGGCCATCCAGGAAGAGCAGAACGGTACCGGCCACGCCGTGCAGTGCGGCCTGAGTGCATTGCCTGATTTCGATGGCACCGTCATCGTGACTAACGGTGACGTTCCCCTGCTACGCCCGGAGACCCTGCGTCAGCTGTATGAGGCCCACACCGGCGAAGCTAACGCCGTGACCGTGCTGTCCATGACTCTGGAGGATCCCACCGGTTACGGCCGCGTGCTGCGCGCCGAGGATGGTTCTGTCACCGCCATCGTGGAGCAGAAGGATGCCTCCGAAGAGCAGCGCGCGGTGCGCGAGGTCAACTCCGGCGTCTTCGCATTCGATGGGGCTGTGCTTCGCGACGCCCTGACGAAGCTCAACTCCGATAACGCCCAGGGTGAGCTTTATATCACCGATGTGCTGGAGATCGCCCGCGAGGCCGGCCACCGCGTCGGCGCGTACGTTGCTGCTGATCCGGAGGAGCTCTCCGGTGTCAACGACCGCGTGCAGTTGGCCGCGGCCGGCCGCCTTCTCAACCGCCGTGTGGTCGAGGAAGCCATGCGCGGCGGCGCCACCATCGTTGATCCCGATACCACTTGGATCGGCGTCAACGTGACCATTGGCCAGGACGTTGTGATTCACCCCAATACCCAGCTGTGGGGTGCGACGACCATCGCCGATGGCGCCGAGATTGGCCCCGACACCACCCTGACCAATATGCAGGTCGGAGCAGGCGCCAGCGTGGTGCGCACGCACGGCTTCGACTCCGTCATTGGTAGCAATGCGCAGATTGGCCCGTTCACCTACATCCGCCCCGGCGTCATCGTGGGTGAAGAAGGCAAGCTGGGCGGCTTCGTCGAGGCGAAGAAGGCCCAGATTGGCCGCGGTACCAAGGTTCCCCACCTGACCTATATCGGCGATGCCACCGTGGGTGACTACTCCAACATTGGCGCCTCCTCTGTCTTCGTCAACTATGACGGCGTCAACAAGCACCACACCACCATCGGCAGCCACGTGCGCACCGGTTCGGACACCATGTTCATTGCTCCCGTTACCGTCGGTGATGGCGCCTACTCCGGTGCGGGTACAGTAATTAAGGACGACGTTCCCCCGGGAGCGCTCGCGGTCTCCGGCGGCAAGCAGCGCAACATCGAAGGTTGGGTACAAAAGAAGCGCCCGGGCACGCCGGCAGCGGAAGCAGCCGACAAGGCACAGGACGCCAAGGCTGACGACCAGACCACTAACTAACGACAAGTAAAGGGATATCTACTGATGACTGGCAAGGTTACCGGCAGCAGCAAGAACATGATGCTCTTCACCGGGCGCGCTCACCCGGCGTTGGCTGAGGCTGTGGCCAAGGAGCTCAAAACCGATCTGGTTCCGACCACCGCCCGCGATTTCGCCAACGGTGAGATCTTCATTCGCTTCGAGGAGTCCGTCCGTGGTGCAGACTGCTTCGTGATGCAGTCCCACACCCAGCCGCTCAACAAGTGGCTGGTAGAGCAGCTCATCATGATTGACGCGCTCAAGCGCGGCTCCGCCAAGCGCATCACCGCCATCCTGCCCTTCTACCCGTACGCACGCCAGGACAAGAAGCACCTGGGCCGCGAGCCTATCTCCGCCCGCCTAGTGGCAGACTTGCTGGCCGCTGCCGGTGCCGACCGCATCGTGTCCGTGGACCTGCACACCGACCAGATCCAGGGTTTCTTCGATGGCCCGGTTGATCACATGCACGCGATGCCGATCCTGACCGACTACATCAAGTCCAAGTACCCCATGGACAACCTGGCAGTGGTCTCCCCCGACGCCGGCCGCGTGAAGGTGGCGGAGAAGTGGGCACACGAGCTTGGTGACGCTCCACTCTCCTTCGTTCACAAGACCCGCTCTACCACCGAAGCCAACAAGACTGTGTCTAACCGCGTCGTCGGTGACGTGGAGGGCAAGGACTGCATCCTGCTCGATGACATGATTGATACCGGCGGCACCATCGCGGGCGCAGTCCGCGTGCTCAAGGAAGCCGGCGCCAAGTCCGTGGTTATTGCCTGTACCCACGGTGTCTTCTCCGACCCGGCTCGCGAGCGCCTGTCCGAGTGCGGCGCTGAAGAGGTCATCACCACCGATACCCTGCCGCAGTCCACCGAGGGCTGGGACAACCTTACGGTGCTGTCCATCGCCCCGCTGCTGGCCCGCACCATCCACGAGATTTTCGAGAACGGTTCTGTGACCACGCTGTTTGAGACTCACTAGATTTGGTTCTGCGACAACGCTGCTGCTAAAATCTTCTGCGTCTCGGCGAGGGAGAAATCCGTTATCGACGCGATAGCACAAGTTAAGCAGTGAATCTTGTATTTAAGCCTGCGATGACTCGTCCAAGACGTCCATCGGCAGGCTTTTGTCGTATCTACACGGTCCTTCAACAGCCCTTGCCGCACAACGATACTTTTAAGGAGATTTACTTATGGCTTCTGAGCGCCCCGTAGTGAAGGCTGAAGTCCGTTCTGAGTTTGGCAAGGGCTTCGCTCGCCGTCTGCGCGCTGCCGGTAAGGTCCCGGGCGTTGTCTACGGCCACGCCGTCGACGTTCTGCACTTCGCCGTTGACCGTCTGGAAATGACCGCAGTCGTCCGTAACCAAGGTGTTAACGCCGTGTTCGAGCTGGAGCTCGAGGGCGAGCAGCACCTCGTCATGGTCAAGCACATCGACCAAAACGTCCTGACCTTCGACATCGACCACATCGACCTGCTCTCCATTAAGCGTGGCGAGAAGGTTGAGGTTGAGGTTCCGCTCGCCATCGAGGGCGAGCCGGCTCCGGGCCTCATGTTCATCCAGGATGCCGACGTGCTGCTGGTCGAGTCCGACGTACTCAACATTCCGGAAGAGATCGCCGTGTCCATCGAGGGTCTCGAGGATGGCACCGTGGTCACCGCTGGCGACATCACCCTGCCGGAGGGCACCACCCTCGTGGCCGAGGAAGACACCGTCATCGTCTCCATCTCCGAGCCGGAGGTTGATGAGGACGTCGAGGCTGCCGCTGAGGCTGCCGAGGAAGGCGGCGCTGAGGCTGGCGCCGAGTCCACCGATGAGGGAGCTTCCGAGGAGAAGAAGGACGAGGAGTAAATCCTCCCCCCTCACCTATTTAGCGCACCGCGCCTGGCCCCTGCTTTCCTGGGGGCGGGCGCGGTTCGCCGTTTTAGCCCTCGCGCTGTTTAGAATGGGCAGCGTGACTTCTTCTCCCTTTCTCGTCGTTGGTCTAGGAAACCCCGGACCGAAGTACGCCGGTACCCGCCACAACATTGGCTTTGACGTGGCCGATGAACTAGCCCACGAGCTGCTGACTTCCTTTTCCGTTCATAAGAAGACAAACACGGATGTCGCCGAAGCGCGGCGTGGGGACGCCAAGGTGATCGTCGCCAAGCCGCGCAGCTTTATGAACCTGTCCGGCGGCCCCATCAAGGCCCTTGCCCAGTACTTCAACGTTCCGCATGATCACATCATCGTTGTCCACGATGAGCTGGAGCTTGACTTCGCCGCCATCAAGCGACGCCTCGGCGGCGGGGACCACGGCCACAATGGCCTGCGCTCCACCACGAAGTCTTTGGGCACTAAGGACTATCAGCGACTTTCAGTGGGTATAGGCCGACCACCTGGCCGCATGGACCCAGCCGCGTTTGTTCTCAAGCCATGGAGCAAACAGGAAGCCCAAGAGATTCCCATCGTCTGTGCTGATGCGGTGGATGAGATTCTTCGCGCGTTAGACTAGCCGGCATGAAGCTCGCTACTCTCCGCACCAGTTTTGGCACCTGCGCTATCCGTATTGACGGCCCCAACGTGGGCACCGAACTGGATTATGAGGATGTCGGCGAATTGCTGGCCAGTCCAGACTGGCGTAAAGCCGCGCAGCTCTCCGGCGAGCCGGTGGTTTTTGACAACGCCGACCTCGCCCCCGTCCTCCCGAACCCGGGCAAGATTATCTGCGTTGGCGTCAACTACGCCAAGCATGCGCGGGAGATGGGGAGAGAACTTCCCACACAGCCCACGCTCTTCATCAAGTTCCCGGAGGCTCTGACCGGCCCCTTCGACGATGTCTATATTCCGGACTATGCCACGAAGAAACTGGACTACGAAGGAGAGCTCGCCGTAGTCATGGGCCGCCGCGCGCACCGGGTGAGCGTGAAAGATGCGCTGGATTACGTGGCTGGCTATGCCATTATGAACGACTACACTCTGCGGGATTATCAGCGCGCAACTACGCAGTTCCACGCCGGCAAATCCTTCTACCGCACCGCTGGATTTGGACCATGGTTGACCACGGCTGATGAATGGGCCCCGGGCAAAGCCGCACGGCTTAGGACGAGCGTCGACGGCGACGTGCGCCAAGATGACAACACTGATGATCTCATCTTCTCCGTGGCCGAGCTCATCGCCTTCTGTTCCTCCCTCTACCCTCTTAATCCGGGCGATGTCATTGCCACCGGAACCCCGGAAGGCGTGGGCTTCGCGCGCGGTGAACAGGCGCTGCTGGGCGACGGCTCCCACACCCGCATCAGCATCGAAGGTCTTGGGGAAATCGAAAACATCACGCGCTTCGGTGAGCCACCCGCTGCTGGTGGCTGCGGCGACGACTGCTCTTGTCACGGCCGTTAACATTCAGGCCACATACAGGATCTTCAGCGAACACGGCCTGATTTCGATACGGTGGAGCCCACATTTCCCCCGATTAACTGAGAAGGATGAGCCTTAGTGACTCTTCGTTCCCGCTTTACCGCCGCCGGCATCGCGCTCTTCGTGAGCACCGCGCTGGTTGCGTGCTCTTCAGATAAAGAGGCCGATCCCGCCCCGACGCCGACTCCCGCGCCTGTGGAAACCGTGACGGAAACAGCCGCTGCAACTGGCGCGGCCCAGGGCGATGATGACGACGATGACCGCGATGACGACGCCCAGCAGCCTGCCGACACGGCTGGCGCCGGGGACGCCGGAAATGCAGAGAATTCCGGGAAACTCACCGGTGATGAAGCATTCGAGAAAGCTTTAGCCCATGCCGGCGTTGATGCCCAGGCCGTCACAGAGAAGGAAGTCGACTACGACGATGGTGACGACGGCAAGGGCCCGCACTGGGAGATTGACTTCAAGGCCAACGGCCAGGAACACGAGCTCGATGTTGACGCCACCAGCGGCGCGGTAACGCAACACGAAGTCGATTAAGCACACGCTTAATCCGGCTCCCATTCCTTAGCGCACGTTTAGGTATTTTCCCAGCTAAGAGGTAGATTTAAAGGTATGAGTTCACAGTCTAAGAAGTCTGCCACCAAGCCGCCGAAGCTAGACAAGCAAGCCTACGAGGACGAGCTTAAGCGCCTCCAAGCAGAGCTCGTCGAGATGCAGCAGTGGGTCGTTGAGACCGGCGCCCGCGTGGTCATCGTCATGGAAGGCCGCGACGCCGCCGGCAAGGGCTCCGCCATCAAGCGCATCACGCAGTACCTCAACCCGCGTACTTGCCGCATCGAAGCGCTGCCCAAGCCCACCGACCGCGAGGCGGGCCAGTGGTACTTCCAGCGCTACATTGAAAAGCTGCCCACCGCAGGCGAGATCGTCATCTTCGACCGTTCCTGGTACAACCGCGCCGGCGTGGAACGCATCATGGGCTTTTGCTCCCAGCAGGAATACGTTCGCTTCCTCCACCAGGCCCCGCTGCTGGAGCACATGCTCATCGAAGACGGCATTATCCTGCTCAAGTACTGGTTCTCCGTCTCTGACGAGGAGCAGCTCGCACGCTTTAAATCCCGTCGCAACGATCCGCTGCGCCGCTGGAAGCTCTCCCCCATGGACTTGCAGTCCATTACCCGTTGGGAAGACTACTCGCGTGCCAAGGATGAGATGTTCGTCCACACCGATACCCCGTCCTCCCCGTGGTACACGGTGGAGTCTGAGGATAAGAAGCGCTCGCGCATCAACGTGATCAACCACATCCTCAAGATGGTTCCGTACCAGCACGTAGAGCAAGACGTACCGGAGATCCCGAAACGCCCTGAACTCGAAGCCGAATACGTGCGCCCGCCGCGCAACGACTTTTCTTATGTTCCGGATGTCGCAGCCGACTTGGAGCGTGCCAAGGTCAATGGCAACGGCAAGAAGCAGGACAAGAAAAAGAAGGCCAAGAAGGACAAAAAGAAGAAGTAGTCCTCCCCTCAAGCTTCAGGCTTGAATCCCCCACTGGGTGCGCCACTGGCCCACTCACATACTGCCCGAGCTGACGAAAGATGGCCGGATTTTTCAATCTGCGCCGCTACTTTTGGCAGAACGGGCAGTTCCGTATCTAAGAAGGGGATGAGCCGGAAGCCGAGCAGAACCCTAAAACAGCGAAACACCGCCCACGCCATGCAGCGCGGGCGGTGTCTGCGTTTTAGTGCTTAGAGCTCAGAGACGTCAACGCGCTTCGGGTAGACCACCGGGCGGGCACCGGCCATGTCCTCGACGATGCGGATGACCTGGTTGGAGTAGCCGAACTCATTGTCGTACCACACGTAGAGCACAAGGTGCTTGCCGGAGGAGATGGTGGCGAGACCATCGACCACACCGGCGTGGGTAGAGCCCACGAAGTCAGAAGACACAACTTCCGGAGAAGCGATGTAGGAGATCTGCTGGCGCAAGTCAGAGTGCAAGGACACGTTGCGCAGGAAGTCATTGACCTCGTCGCGGTCAGCTTCCTTCTCCAGCTCGAGGTTGAGCACAGCCATGGACACATCCGGGGTGGGAACGCGGATAGCGTTACCGGTGAGCTTGCCCTCGAACTCCGGCAGAGCCTTGGACACGGCCTTGGCTGCACCGGTTTCTGTGAGCACCATGTTCAGGCCAGCTGCGCGACCGCGGCGGTCACCCTTGTGGAAGTTATCGATGAGGTTCTGGTCGTTGGTGAAGGAGTGTGCGGTCTCCACATGGCCATGAACCACGCCGTAGCGGTCGTTGATGACCTTGAGCACTGGGGTGATGCCGTTGGTGGTGCAGGATGCGGCGGAGAGGATCTGGTCGGAGTCCTCGATGTCGCCGTGGTTGATGCCGTAGACAATGTTCTTCAGATCGCCCTTGCCCGGAGCGGTGAGCAGCACGCGAGCCACACCCTTGGACTGCAGGTGCTGGGACAGTCCCTCACGGTCGCGCCACACACCGGTGTTGTCGACGACGATGGCGTTGTCGATGCCGTACTTGGTGTAGTCAATGTCCGCCGGGTCATTGGCATAAATCATCTGAATCTTGGTGCCGTTGGCCCAGATGACCTCGTTCTCCTCGTCAACAGCGATGGTGCCGTTGAAGGCACCGTGGACGGAGTCACGGCGCAGGAGGGAGGCGCGCTTGAAGATGTCAATGTCGCCCTTCTTGCGCACGACGATAGCGCGCAGGCGCACGCCGCCGTAGGCAGCCTCGCGGGCGATGAGGATGCGAGCCAGCAGGCGGCCGATGCGACCGAAGCCGTAGAGAACGACGTCGGTGGATTCCTTATCCACACCGGCACCGACGAGATCGACGAGGGTCTCCTCGAGGTAGTTGCGCAGGTTATCGGAGCCGAATTCCTCGAAGCCAGTGGCCAGGCGGCCCAGGTCAATGGAAGCGGTGCCCAGGTTCATCGAGCACAGTTCCTTGAGAATAGGCAGGGTCTCTGCGGTGGAAAGCTCGCGCTCAGCGATGCGGCGGGCGTAGCGGTGCGCCTTGATGATGTCGATGTCGGTCACGCCGATGAGCAGACGGCCGTAGATAGAGGTGACAACGTTATTGTTGCGGTGCAGCTGGTGGATGAGCGGGATCATCTCTTGGGCCAGCTCCAGGCGCTCGTTCCAATCCTCGTGCCCAATGTGCGCGTTCGAAGTCACGTGCTTTGTATCCTTTACTCGTCAAAAAGGGTGTAAAACTCTGTCCATCCGTAAATATTAACCCTTATTCATGCCCGTTTGGGTGTAGTTGAGCGAGGATCTCCGCCACACTACCCCCGCGAAGTTTCATTACATCGACGCCGACGAGGCAATAGTCCACGTCTGCGTCGAGCTGGGCACGGCGAGGTTTCAGTAGCGCGTTGAGATAGGGGTAGACCAAAGGCAGGTTCGGGTGTGCCCGTGTGTAGGCGGTCTCCAGCCCGCGGGCATAGCGTCCGGAGAACGCGCGGGTGGAAACCGTTTGGCCACCGCGGCGCAGAAGTCCCCGGTTGTGCTCACTCGTCCCGGCCTCCTCGGAGAGCAGGAAGGCGGAACCACAGCTGACTGCTTTTACCCCCGGCCAGGCCAGGGCCGTGGCAACATCCTCTGCGGTGCGCAGACCACCCGCGGCAATGAGTGGAAGGTCCGTGACCTGGTGGACCGCCGCGACAAGTTCTTTAAGTGGGCGCTGATCCGGTTCCGCACCCGGGTCCCACACGCCGCGGTGCCCGCCCGCTTCAGGCCCCTGCACGCACACAACATCGACGCCGCGGGCACCCGCGGCTTGCGCCTCCTCGGGGGTGGTGACCGTGGTCCACACCTCTGCCCCAGCGGCATGGATGCGTGCGATCTCTTCCTCACTAAAGACGCCGAACATCGACCACAGCACTGCTGCCCCGCCCTCCAGCGCGGCCTCGAACTTGTCCTGCCAGCCGAAGTTTAGGGAGACGTCGCCAAGCACGGCGCCCCCTTCCGCAGCGAGGGACTGCGCAGCCGCGAATTCCGTTTCGGTCAGTGCGCGCTGCGGGTGAAAGATATTGACCCCGAAACGCGTGCCGGCGCACGCAGCGATGGCCTCCCGCGCGGCGTCGACGGAGCAAGTTCCCAGCCCCAACGCGCTGAAGGAACCGGCGGCGTCGGCGGCGGCCACCAGTTCAGGCGTGGTGGGCCCGCCCGCCATCGGGGCAGGTAGGACGGGGCAAGTGATAGTCTCAAGAAGTTGACTCATGGTTACCCAGCCTAAAGAAAGCCATCAAGGGAGTTGTAGTGTCTGCCATCCGTGACTTTTTCACCCGCCTCTTTGGCCGCGCCGGTGAAGCACCGAATAAGAAAACACAGAAGGCCGCCACCTCCGGATTAAACCCAGCGGATTTAAGCGCCGAGTGGCTCATCGTCGGCTTAGGCAATCCCGGCGCGAAATATGCCGCAACCCGCCACAACGTGGGGTACATGGCGGTGGATGATCTCCTCGCCGAATCTGGTGACATGCTTGAGCCTGTCACAGGGCACCAACTCAGCGCTGCACAGCTTGAGCTCGGTGGCACGAAGGTCGTGGCGCTACGCTCACACACGTATATGAATCTCTCTGGCGATCCGATCGCCCCGCTGGCCACGCAGCTGGGGGTTGCGGCCGAGAACATCATCGTCATCCACGATGAGCTCGATCTGCCCGTCGGCAAGGTGCGCATTAAAAAGGGCGGTAACGAGAACGGCCACAACGGTCTGAAGTCGCTGAGCGAGCGCCTGGGCACGCGCGATTACCTGCGCGTGCGCATCGGTATCGGGCGCCCGCCGAAGGGTGGTTCCATCCCGGACTGGGTGCTCGCGCCTGTCGATGCCAGCGCTGAGCTCGATTCCACCATCGCCACTGCCGCTGAGGCCGCACGCCTCATCGTGACTGAGGGCCTCACCAAGGCCCAGCAGGAAATCCACTCCCGGTCGAAATAAACCCCGGCGCGCCTTGGCTCAACGTCCTACACTGTCCAAGTATGAGCCGCACGAGCCACAGCCTGCCATCGCATAACGCCCCTCGAACTATCGTCATCACCGGCGCCTCGGACGGCGTGGGCGCGGCCGCTGCCCGTATCCTTCACCAGCGCCGCCCGCAGGATTCGCTGGTTCTGGTAGGCCGCAATCCGGAGAAGACGCAGGCTGTGGCCGAGGAGATCGGCGCTGACTTTCATGTGGCCGATTATGAGTCTTTGGGCCAGGTGCGCCGGCTCTCCGAGGAGCTGAGCCAATACCCGCAGATCGATGCCTTGGGCAATAACGCCGGCGGCATGTTCGACGGCCCTTTTGCCACCGCCGATGGCTTCGAGCGCACGTGGCAGATCAACGTCGTGGCCCCATTTCTGCTGACCTCCTTGCTGCGCGATACGCTGCGTGCCAGCAACGCCACCGTGGTGCAGACCGCCTCGTTGGCCAACATGCTGTATTCCTCTTTCGACCCCGGTGACCCGAATACCTTTGAAAAGTTCAGCGCCGAGCGCGCCTATGGCAACGCCAAGTTAGGCGATATTCTGTTGACCCGTTACCTCGACTCCCACGGGCTTACCTCCGTGGCCTTCCACCCGGGCGTTTTGAATACTGGCTTCGGGCATAACTCGACGAGCAGGACGAGCAAGCTGTATTCGACCACTGCGGCGAAATACGTCTTGGGCAAGGCGGACAAGGGTGGGGAGAACTTGGCCTACTTCCTCAGCGGCACACCAGGCATCCATTTCAACTCCGGCGAGTACTACAACCAGAAGCGCAAGCCAGGCCTGCAGCGGCCGATTGCGAAGAAGCTCTCCGTGGCCCGGCGCATCTTTGATGATCTGGGCCGCCAGCTCAATGTGGAGTGGTAGCAGCCAGCGGCTAAACTAGCCCGCATGAGTATTGCCTCCGAAGCTTCCCGCCGCCGCACATTCGCCGTCATCGCCCACCCGGATGCTGGTAAGTCCACGCTAACGGAGGCGCTGGCGCTGCACGCGCACGTCATCAACGAGGCCGGCGCGGTGCACGGCAAGGGCAACCGCAAGTCCACGGTCTCTGACTGGATGGAGATGGAGAAGGAACGCGGTATTTCCGTGGCCTCCTCCGCGCTGCAGTTCGAGTACGCGCCCGAGGGCCATGAGGGCGAGCCCTACATGATCAACCTGGTGGATACCCCGGGCCACGCGGACTTCTCGGAGGATACCTACCGCGTGCTCACGGCGGTGGATGCTGCTGTCATGCTTATCGACGCCGCCAAGGGCCTCGAGCCCCAGACCCTCAAGCTCTTCCGCGTGTGTAAGGCCCGCGGCCTGCCGATCATCACGGTGATCAACAAGTGGGACCGCGTGGGACGGGAACCGCTGGAGCTTGTCGACGAAATCCTCAACGAAATCCAGCTGCAGCCCACCCCGCTGTACTGGCCGGTGGGTATCGCCGGCGACTTCCGCGGTCTAGCCCACATTAATGATGATGGTGAGGCTGACGAGTACGTGCACTTCCTGCGCACCGCTGGTGGTTCCACCATCGCCCCGGAGGAGCACTACGCGCCTGAAGACGCTGCCGCGAAGGAAGAGGATGCTTGGGAGACCGCCGTGGAGGAAGCGGAGCTACTGGCCGCGGACGGCGCCCTGCATGACCAGGAGCTCTTTGAGCAGTGCGTGACCTCCCCGCTCATCTTCGCTTCCGCGATGCTGAACTTCGGCGTACACCAGATTCTGGATACGCTGTGCGCGATTGCCCCGGCTCCGCGCTCCCGCGATTCGGATCCGCAGGCCATCGAGGCCGCTACCTCCGCCATCGATGAGGTCCGTGAGGTCACCGATGAGTTCTCGGGCGTCATCTTCAAGGTGCAGGCAGGCATGGACCGCAAGCACCGCGATAACTTGGCCTTCATGCGCGTGGTTTCCGGTGAATTTGAGCGCGGTATGCAGGTCAACCATGCCCAATCCGGCCGCAGCTTCTCCACCAAGTATGCGCTGACGGTCTTTGGCCGCACGCGTGACACCGTGGATACGGCCTACCCGGGTGACATCGTAGGCTTGGTCAACGCCGGTTCCTTGGCACCAGGTGACACGATTTACACCGGCAAGAAGGTGCAGTTCAAGCCCATGCCGCAGTTCGCTCCAGAGGCTTTCCAGATTTTGCGTGCAAAATCCTTGGGCGATTACAAGGCCTTCCGCAAGGGCTTGGACCAGCTGGCGGCAGAAGGCGTGGTCCAGATTCTGCGCAACGATACGCGCGGCGACGCCGCCCCAGTCATGGCCGCGGTGGGACCTATGCAGTTCGAGGTCATGCAGGCCCGCATGGAAGTCGAATACAACGTGGAGACCATCACCGAGCCCATCCCCTACTCGGTGGCGCGCCGCACCGATGCCGAGTCCGCGCCCGAGCTGGGCCGTCAGCGCGGCGTGGAGATCTTCACCCGCAGCGACGGCGAGCTCATCGCACTCTTTGGTGATAAGTGGAAGCTGGCCTTCATTGAGAAGGAGCACCCAGAGCTCACCATCGAAACACTCGTGGCGGATTAACTTTCACGCCCTTGTTGGGTGACCCACCCGACGGTACGATTGGATAGAAATTCGTACACCAATAGGTAGGTCACCATGAGCTCTCCACTCACCGGACTATCCGTCCTCTTCCTCGGCGGCATCGGCCCCGGCCCCTTTGCCGCGATGATGCTTGCGGATATGGGCGCTAGCGTTACCCGCGTGGTCCGCCCAGGAAATCCTCCCGCTGTGGTCCCGCACAGCATCCTCTACCGCGGGCAAGAAGTTCTAGAGGCAGACCTCAAGGATCCAGCAGACGTCGACAAGCTGCGTGAGCGCCTAGCCACGACCGATATCCTCATCGAAGGTTTCCGCCCCGGTGTCACTGAGCGCCTTGGTCTAGGCCCAGAGGAGGTGCAGGCGATCAACCCGGCGCTGGTCTACGGGCGTATCACCGGCTGGGGCCAATCCGGCCCGCTCGCCCACACTGCCGGCCACGACATCAACTACATCGCGGTCTCCGGTGCGCTGCACCCCATCGCAGCAAGCGACGGTACTCCTGTTCCACCGGTCAACTTCCTCGGAGACTTCGGCGGCGGCGCGATGTACCTGGTAACAGGCCTTCTGGCGGGCGTGCTTCAGGCAAAGAATACCGGCCGGGGCTGCGTGGTGGATGCCGCTATTGTCGATGGTGCCGCCAACCTCACCGCCATGCTGCATGCCTTCCGCGCCGAAGACCAGTGGCAGGAACGCGGGACAAACCTTCTAGACGGAGGCGCTCCGTTTTATAGCGTGTACCGCACGGCTGATGATCAGTGGATGGCCGCCGGTGCCATTGAGCCGCAGTTTTATGCGCTCATGGTGAAAGGACTCGGCCTTGAAGAGGAACTAGGCCGCTACGAGCAGAACGACCGCGACGCGTGGCCAGCCATGAAGGAGATCATCGCGCGGCGTTTTGCGAAAAAGACCCAAGCGGAATGGATCGAAATCTTCCGCGGCAGCGATGCCTGTGTCACCGAGGTTGTCTCCCCCGAACACGTTCTGGAACACCCGCACCTTGCCGCGCGCGACACTTATGTGGACGCCGAGGGCTACACGGAGCCGGCCGCGGCGCCACGCTTTCTCTAGCTCAGTTTTCTAACTAAGGCTGTGATGTCTAGCGACTTTTTGGACACGGAGTCCAGGATGTTTTTGGACGGGATGTCTAGTGGCTTTTTGGACGTTT